>NZ_JBSFPS010000007.1:0-83243 GCF_053588315.1 Streptosporangium sp. NPDC003464
GGGCCGGACCGGCCCGCCGCGGGCACGTCAGAGGCCGGCCGGGCAGGCGCACTCCAGGGCGGCGCGGATCTCCTGGGCGGGATCGCCCGCGTGATAGGGCCGTTCGCTGGACTCGATGTTGTCGAGAAACTCCTGGTACCGCACGGCGTACGACAGGTGCGCGAGCGGACCGGCGAGGGCGAGCGCGCGGACCGGGTCGGAGCCGGGGACGCGGGCCGACCATGCCTCGGCCCAGAAGCGGGCCACCCGCGCCGCCCGCTCTCCGTCGGGGGTGAAGTCGCGCATCCGCAGGCCGTCCAGGACGGGGTGCCCGAAATGGCTGTCGGCGAAGTCCACCATGACCGTGCGCCGCCCGTCGGATCTCACGTTGCCGGGATGGAAGTCGCCGTGCACCACCGTGTGCGGCAGGCCGCACGCCTCCAGCGAGGCGATCAGCGCCGGCAGCCGTCCGGCCAGCCGCCGGGCCGAGGACAGCTCGCCGGGGCTCAGCTCCGCGGCCGCCGCGCCGTCGAGCAGCTCGTCGACCATGCCGGCCAGGACACGTGGCGTACGGTCGGGCAGCCCGGCCGGGACGCCCTCCACCCGTTCCGCGATCGCCGCCTGCGCGGCGACCAGCCGGTCCACCGCGTCGCGGACGACGTCATCGGGGGCGTCCCAGCAGTCCACACCGGGGACGTGGTCCAGCAGCACCCTGTGGCGCACCGGATCCGCGGCCACCACGGCCGGCACGGACTCCGGGGCCACCCGGGCGAACGCCCCGATGACGCTCGCCTCGCAGGCCGCGAACCCGGGAGTGGTCTTGAGCCAGACCGGGCCCCGCGCGGTCGGGATCCGGAACAGCCCGGACAGGTTCCACGTCTTCACCTGTCCGGCCGGCCCGCTCGGCGGCCGGCCCGAGGCGCGGAGCGCGGAGTCCGCCCACTCCAGCGCCTCCCGCACGCCCGAGGCGGTGGCCCAGTCGGCCCGCCGGGCGGCCGGGCCCACCAGGTCGCCGGAGCCGGCGGGCCAGGGGGACGGCAGCTCGCGGACGGGAGGCCGCAGCGCCTCGACATGGTAGGTCACGTGCCCGTCCCGGGCCCCCTCGCCGCCGTCGACGGTGAGCAGGCGCAGCACCGCCACCGGCACGCCGAGCGCCGGCTCCAGGTGCGAGACGACCGGCCCGACATCGGCCCACCAGGGAGTGTCCACCGGGAACGGGCCGACGGCCCCGAGCCGCCGGCCGTCCACGGTCACCAGCGCACTGACCGTACGGCCCGCCATCTGATCCATCAGGTCAGTCTGCTGGCCGGGGTGGCGGGGGGCGAACGGTTTTCCGGGGGGCCGGCCGTACGGCCCGCCGTCCGATCTGCGGGCGGAGTGGTGGGCGGTCCTCCGGGGTACCGGCCGTACGGCCGGCGACCTGATCCGTCAGGCCGGTCTGCTGGCCGGGGTGGTGGGGGGCGAACGGTTCTCCGGGGGCCAGCCGTACGGCCGGCCGTACGGTCTGCCGGCCGAGGTGGTGGGCGGTTCTCCGGGCGTGCCCGGGCCGTTCAGCTGGTCGGCTCCTTCCGCACCGCCTCCTCCTCGGCGGCCGCCTGCTTCTCCGCCTGGGCCCGCCGCTCCGCCCACTCCTGCGCCCGCTCGTCCGGTGTGGGCTCCTTGAGGCAGGCCGGGGGCGTCCCGTCTTCGGTCCAGGTGGCGTTGACGTTGGAGGCGTTGACCGGCCGTATGTCCGCGGCCACGTAGATCTCCAGGGCGAAGGCCATCACCACCAGGAACATCACCGCGACGCCCGGGAAACCCCCGATGGCCTCGGCCCCTTTCCAGGCGACCGCCCCCACCAGGGCGGACACCGGCAGGGTGAGCAGCCAGACCGCGGCTATCCGGGCCGCCGTACCCCACCGGACCCTGGCGACCCGCCGGCCCACCCCCGAACCCAGGATCGAGCCGCAGCACACGTGGGTGGTCGACAGCGGGAACCCGAAGTTCGACGCGGCGAGGATCATCGCGGCCGAGGACGCCTCGGCGGCGAACCCCTGCGGGCTGTTGATGTCGGTCAGCCCCTTGCCCACGGTCCGGATGATCCGCCACCCGCCGACGTAGGTCCCCAGGGCCATCGCGGTCGCGCTGCTCAAGATCACCCATGTCGGCACGGTCGCGCCGTCGCCGATCGCGCCGTCGGCGAGCAGCGCAAGCATGATGACGCCCATGGTCTTCTGGGCGTCGTTGGTGCCGTGGGCCAGCGACACCAGTGACGCCGAGCCGACCTGCCCGATCCGGAACCCCTGGCTGCGGATACGCGGCGGTACCTTCCTGGCGGTCCGGTGGACGAGGTAGGTGCCGACGGCCGCCGTGAGTATGGCCGCCAGCGGTAAGAGGACCGCCGGGACGAGGATCTCCGAGACGATCCCGGCGCCGTGGACCGCGGAGGAGCCCGCCGAGACGAGCGTCGCCCCCACCACCCCGCCGATGAGGGCATGGGAGGAGCTCGACGGCAGACCGAGATACCAGGTCACCAGGTTCCACACCAGCCCGCCCGCCAGGCCGGCGAAGACGACCGTCATCGTGATCGCGTCACTGGACACGATCCGCTCGGCGATCGTCGCCGCCACCTTCAGCGACAGCAGGGCCCCCACGAAGTTCAGTACGGCCGACAGCGTGACGGCCAGGTGCGGCCGCAGTGCCCTGGTCGCGATGGACGTCGCCATCGCGTTGGCGGTGTCGTGGAAGCCGTTGGTGAAGGCGAAGACCAGCGCCGTCGTGACCACGACGGCCAGCAGCAACGGGCCCACATCCATAACGTGCCCCTGATCGCCTCCGGCGATCGATAATCCATCCCTTCCGTAAAAAATTCAGAACCCCTGGTGACGGCGCGGGTGAACCTGACAGGCCCGTGGGCGGTTCAGTGGATCAGCTCGTAGGCCGCGGGCCTGACCTTCCGGGTGCGCGCCCAGTATTCGAAGGTGAAGCCCGGCCAGACCGTCCGGTTCACGCCGTGCTCGTCCAGGTACCAGCTCTTGCAGCCGCCCTCGTTCCAGACCAGCTCGTGCAGGCGGTTCTGGAGGCGGTCGTTGAACTCGCGCTGGACCTCGGGCCGGACGTCCAGGGCCCTGGCGCCGCTCCTCGACAGCAGGCGCAGGCAGTCGATCACGTAGCGGACCTGGGATTCGATCATGAAGACGACCGAGTTGTGGCCCAGGCCGGTGTTGGGGCCGAGCAGGAAGAACAGGTTCGGGAACCCGGCGGTGGTGATCCCGTAGTAGGCCTCGATGCCGTCCTGCCAGGCTTCCTGGATCTTCCGGCCCGCCCTGCCGATGATCCGCTGCTCGTTCAGCGCGTCGGTGACCTTGAATCCGGTGCCGTAGACGATCACGTCCACCTCGATCTCCCGGCCGGTGGAGTCGATGATCGAGTTCTCCCGGATCTCGGCCGCGCCATCGGTGATCACTTCGACGTTCTCCCTGCTCAGGGCGGGATAGTAGTCGTTGGAGATGAGGATGCGCTTGCAGCCGATCGTGTAGTCGGGGGTCAGCTTGGCCCGCAGCCCCGGATCGGGGACCTGCCTGGCCAGGTGGCGCAGGGCCATCGTCCGGTGCGCCTTCATCAGGCGCGGGTCGACGGTGAAGCCGAGCGCGCGGGTCTCCAGCGCCCAGTAGATCGAGTTGCGCAGCGCCCGCGCGGCGCCGGGCAGGGCGAGCGCCCTCTTCATCCGGGGCGAGATGGGGAAGTCGGGTTTGGGCTGGATCCACGGGGGCGTCCGCTGGAACAGGTGGAGCCGGGAGACCTGCCCGGCGATCTGCGGCACGAACTGGACGGCCGAGGCGCCGGTGCCGATCACCGCGACCCGCTTGCCGGTCAGGTCCACCGAGTGGTCCCACTCGGCCGAGTGGAAGGAGGGGCCCCGGAAGCTCTCGCGGCCCGGGATCTCCGGGAGCGAGGGCACGTGCAGCGCGCCGATCCCCGAGACCACCGCGTTGGTGGTGAAGGTCTCGCCGTCGCCGGTGCTGACCTGCCAGTGGTTGGCGCCGTCGTCGTACTCCAGCCCGACGACCTCCTTGCCGGACCGGAGGTGCGGCGCCAGGCCGTACTTGGCGACGCAGGCCCGCATGTAGTCCCGGATCTCGGTCTGCGGGGAGAACATGCGCGACCAGTTGGGGTTGAGCTCGAAGGAGAAGGAGTACATGTGCGAGGGGACGTCGCAGGCGCAGCCGGGGTAGGTGTTGTCCCGCCAGGTGCCGCCGATGTCGGCCGCCTTCTCCAGGATCACGAAGTCGTGGTAGCCGGTTTCCTTCAGCTTGATCGCCATGCCCAGCCCGGCGAAGCCGGAACCGATGATCGTTATCCCGGGGTGCGTGCTCATACGGTCTCCCTGCTGAGTCTCCTGACGGCGCATGGGCGTGGAGCCTCCTGACGTGCGGCCCGGCCGGTGGCGAGGGCGTTCCGTTTATTGGACTCGCTGTCTAATGTAATCGGCGGATCGTCACGCCGTCCACACCCCGCGCGGGTGAGCCGCCTCACACCGACCGGTCGGTATGAGACATTCCCAGGGAACGCGAAAAGCGCCGAGGGCGGTGCCGTCGGCGCTGTCGGTCGTCCGGTCCTTAGAGGATCAGGTATGCGGCTATGGCGGCGATCACCAGCACGGCGACCGCCACGGCGACCGGCACGGCCAGCGACCGCTTCTGGGGCGCGGCCTCGGGCTCGCTCCGCTGGGCGAACGCGCGGAACTGCTGGGTGTTGCCGGCCGGGTCGATCTGGGGTTCAGACATGGGACGACTTTAGCGATACGCAGTGCTCCCTGGCGTCGATTTGTGCCACTTTCGCGGAGGGCCCACAGCACGTCGGCCTGTTCCCCGCGCGGGGCACGAGACGCCTGGGACCTGTGGCGCGGGTGAGGCGCGGTACTGGGGACAGGACCGCCGACCGGGGCGGATAGCGTGGTGTCATGCTCCGGATCCTGTTCTCTCCTCGCGTGCTGGCGCTCCACCTGCTCGCGATCGGAGCGCTTGTCGTGTGCGGGCTGCTCGGCCGCTGGCAGCTCGGCGTCTTCGAGGACTCCGGCAAGCCCCACGCGACGCGGGACCCCGCCCCGGTGGCGGTCGGCACCCTCACCCAGCCCGGCAGGCACATGACGAGTGAGGCGGTCAGCCGCCGGGTGACGGCGGAGGGGACCTACGACCGGTCCAGGCAGCTCCTGGTGGCCGAACGGGACGGCGGGCTGTGGCTGCTCGCCCCGCTCGACCTCGGCGACGGCACCTCGATCCCCGTCGTGCGCGGCTGGGTGCCCCGGGCCGACGATCCGGCGGCCGCCGTACCCGAGGGCAGGGTGACCGTCACCGGGCGGCTGCAGCCCTCGGAGGCCACCGACAGCGTGCAGCGCCGCACCCGCCGGCTGCCGCAGGGGCAGGTGCTGACCGTCTCGTCGGCCGAGCTGGTCAACCTGTGGCAGGGCGCGAAGCTGCGCGACGGGTTCGTGGTGGCCGCCACGCAGTCCCCGCCCCCGACCGTCGCGGCCAAGCCGGTGAGCGTCTCCCCGCCGACCGAGGCCGGCGGCCTCACCTGGCGCAACCTCGCCTACGCCGCCCAGTGGTGGATCTTCGGCCTGTTCGCGGTGTTCATGTGGTGGCACTTCGTCCGCGACATCCTGCGCGGCCGTACGGCGGAGCAGGGGCAGGAGCAGGAGCAGGAGCAGGAGCCCGGCCCCGAACCGGCCGCCGCCTGAGGCCGCATATCGTTTCAGTGTCCGAACCCCAAGACCGAGGTAGATGACCGTGGAATCCGCCCTCAAGCCCTTCCGCATCCTGGCGTACGTCGTCGGCGTGATGCTGCTTGTCCTGGTCACGTGCATCGTGCTCAGATACGGCTTCGACATCGAGGGCCCGTCGAAGGTCGTCTCTCCGATCCACGGCTTCCTCTACATGCTCTATCTGGTGGCCGCGATGAACCTCGGCATGAAGGCCCGCTGGTCGTGGCCGTATGTCGTGGGCGTGATGCTGGCGGGCACCGTGCCGCTGCTGTCGTTCGTGTTCGAGCGCAAGGTCACCCGGCGCGTGGAGGCCGAGCTCGCGGCCGCCCCCGCCTGATCGTCGGCCCGGAGCCCGCCCGGCGGGCTCCGGGCCGGGCGGGCTCCCGCCGGGTCAGCGGCCCAGGCCGCGCCTGCGGGCCCGCTTGAGCCGCTCGCGCTGGGACGGGTCGAGCATCATGTATCCCACGACCGGGGCGGCGACGACGCCCAGGAGGACCAGCAGGGTCAGCCAGCCGGGCAGGATCAGCCAGGCCACGACCACGGCTATCCCGGCACCGATCGCGTATTTCTGGACGGGCGACATCGTCAACATCCTCCGAACGCGGAGCCGGCGCCCCGCCTGGTGTCATTCTGCGTCGTCCGTCCAACGTGTGGGCCCGCCGCCATGGTTCCATCCGAGATATATCGTGATTATCCGACCGGGGACGGGGGTGTCGCGGCACCGCCCCTCAACTGGTCCGTGCGCACCCAGGTGGCGTGGAAGCCGAGCGGCACGCGCCGGGGCAGGACGATCCGGGCGAGCGGCCCGGCGGCCAGGTCGGCGGCGTGCAGGACCTGCACCTCGGAGGTGCCCTCGCGCTCGTCGGTGACGAAGCTGACCAGATGGCCGTCGTCCTCGGCGGTGGAGCCCTCGCGCGGGGTGAACGGGGCCTCGCTGCCGTAGCGGTGCTCGCCGTAGTGGTAGGTCTCCTTGGCGCCGGTCACGTTGTCGTAGCGGACCAGGCCGTACGGCGCGCCGCACAGGTACCAGGTCGCGAGGACCCTCCCCCGGTGGAAGACCAGATCGGTGTTGGCCGAGTCCTTGAGGTTGAGCCCGCGGGTGTTGCCGGCCGGGTTGCCCTTGGGGTTCTCCATGACGCCGGTCCACAGCGACCTCCCGGCGGCCGGCTCCGCCTCGAACGCCCTGGTCCGCACGTAGCGGTTGCGGTATCGGGCCCTGCCGTCCTCGAAGTGCACGGCGTGCACCATGCCGTCGCCGTCGAACCAGTGGTAGCGCCCCTTCATGGGGAAGCGCGCGTTCGGCCCGTTACGCAGGTAGGCGCCGTTGAGATCCTTCGGGATCTCTCCGATGACCTTGAGGTTCTCGGCCGTGATCTCCTCCCGGGCCGGGGTGTATACCCCCCGAAGGTATGGATTCGGCTCCCCGGACTCATCGATGATCACCACAGGCTCGGCCATGTCCGGAAGCTTCGATAGGAGAAGTCAGCCCATCAACGGCCGTTCCGCCCGGGTCATTCCGTCATGGAGTGGGCCAAACTGTCTAACACAAGATCGAGTTGGTCGGTCCGGCATGCTTCGCCGGCGGATCCGAGTGGGCAGCGGAGGATGGATCGTGAGCGGCGCTGAGCGGAAGACGGCGCGAGCTGAGCTCAGTGCGATCGGACAGGCTCTGGCGATCCTGGGAGACCGCTGGGTGCTGCTCATCCTGCAGCGGGCGTTCCTGCTGCGGATCCGGACCTTCGCCGGATGGCGCGACGCGCTGGGGATCTCCGAATCGGTGCTCGCCGGCAGGCTCAAGGAGCTGGTCGGTCACGGCATCTTCGAGCTGGCGGCCTACCGGGACGGGCGGACGCGCCACGAATACCGGCTGACGGAGCGGGGCCTGGCCCTGTGGGCGCTGCTGGTGGCCATCCACTCCTGGGAACGGGACTGGGCGGACCGCAGGCGGCTGCCGCCGCTCCGGCACGAGCTGTGCGGCCACGCCGCCGAGCCGTACCTCGGGTGCGGCGCGTGCCTGCGGCCGATGAGCGCCCGCGACACCCGCACCGAACCCGGCCCGCTGACCACCTTCTCCCGGATCGGCCCGCCCCGCCGGCACCGGCGCACGGTCCGCCCCGGCGCCGCACCCGACCTGATCGGCTACTGCCCGGACTCGATGGAGATCCTCGGAGACCGCTGGAGCACCGCGATCCTGGCCGCCGCCCTCCTCGGCACCCGCCGCTTCGTCGACTTCCAGTCCGGCCTCGGCCTCGCGCCCTCGGTCCTCACCGACCGGCTGCGCCGCTTCGTCGAGCTCGGAGTCCTCGACCCGCGGCCCGACGGCTCCTACCGGCTCACCGACAAGGGCCTGGCCTTCTTCGAGGTCTTCGCCTTCCTGGTCGACTGGGCCCAGCGCGAGTTCCCCGCCCCCGAGGGCTCGGCCCTGGCCATCACCCACGCTCCCTGCGGCGCCGCCCTCGACCCGGTCCTGCTCTGCGCGGCCTGCGGCCGGGCGCTCCGGCGCCGCGAGGTCCGCTCCGTCATGGACCTCTGAACCGAGGCGGCGGCCATGGGTCCGCCGTGCCGGAGCCCGCTCCTGACATCCCGCTCATGCCCTTAGGGTCGCCTTTATGCGTTTTGGAGTGCTGGGACCGGTGACGGCCTGGACCGACGCGGGGGAGGTCGTGACGGTCCCCGGCCTGAAGGTCCGCGCGCTGCTCGCCGATCTGCTCGCCCACGAAGGACGGGTGGTGTCCGCCGACCGGCTGGTCGACGACCTGTGGGGCGACGGACCGCCCGCCAACCCGGCGGCGGCCCTGCAGGTGCGGGTCTCGCAGCTGCGCCGCGCGCTGGAGGATGCCGAGCCGGGCGGGAAGGACCTGGTGGTCTCGCGCGCTCCCGGCTACGCGCTGCGGGCCGGCCCCGACGCGGTGGACGCCGGCCGCTTCGCGCGGCTGGTGGAGGAGGGGGAGCCGGCCGAGGCGCTGGCGCTGTGGCGCGGGGCCGCGTACGCGGATTTCGCCGACGCCGAGTTCCTGCAGCCGGTGATCGCGCGCCTGGAGGAGGCCCGGCTGGCCGCCGTCGAGGAGCACGCGGAGGCCAGGCTGGCCGCCGGCGAACCGGTCGAGGTGGCCGAACTCGTGGCCGCGCACCCGCTGAGAGAGCGGCTGCGCGCCGTACACATCCGGGCGCTGTACCGGGCGGGACGGCAGAGCGAGGCCCTGGCCAGCTACGGCGAGCTGCGCGAGCGGCTCGCCGCCGAGCTGGGGCTCGACCCGTCGCCCGAGCTGGCCGAGCTGCAGGCGCGGATCCTGCGGCAGGACCCCGCACTGAGCGGCAGGACCGAGCGGCCGGTGACGAACGTGCCCGCCCCGGTCGGCGAGTTGATCGGGCGCGGCGAGGCGGTGGCCGAGGTGCGCGCCCTGCTGGAGGCGGGCCGGCTGGTCACTCTCACCGGCTCGGGAGGCGTCGGCAAGACCAGCCTGGCGCTGGAGGTGGCGCGGCAGGCGGCGGGCGCGCACCCCGACGGCGCGTGGCTGGTCGAGCTCGCCCCCTACGACCGGAACACGCCGTCGCTGGCCGAGGCCGTGCTCGTCGCCCTCGACATCCGCGAGGACTCCGCGGGCGTCCTGCCGCGGCTGGCCGACGCGCTGCGCGGGCGGCGGATGCTCCTGGTGCTCGACAACTGCGAGCACGTGGTGGACCAGGCCGCCGAGCTGACCGAGGCGCTGCTGCGCTCGGCGCCGGGCCTGCGGATCCTGGCGACCAGCCGCGAGCCGCTGAACGTGGCCGGTGAGGCGCTGTGGAGCGTGCCCGCGCTGGAGCTGCCCGAAGGGTCGGAGCTGCGCACCGTGGCCAGGGCCGACTCCGTGCGGCTGTTCGTGGCACGGGCGACCGCTTCGGCCCGCGGGTTCGCGCTCGACGCCCGCAACGCCGAGGCGGTCGCGCAGCTCTGTCGCAGGCTGGACGGCATCCCGCTGGCGCTGGAGCTGGCCGCCACCAGGGTCAGGGCCCTGGGGGTCCAGGAGCTCGTGGCCAGGCTGGACGACAGGTTCCGGCTGCTGGCGGGCTTCCAGCGCGGGGCTCCGGCGCGCCAGCAGACGCTGATGGCCATGATCGACTGGAGCTGGACGCTGCTCACCGACCCCGAGCGGATCGTGCTGCGCCGCCTGGCCGTGCACGCCGACGGCTGCACGCTGGAGGCGGCCGAGGCGGTGTGCGCCGAGGCCGGCGTCGACGTGCTCGACGTGCTGGCGCAGCTGGTCGACCGGTCGCTGGTGGCGGTCGTGGACGGGCCGTCGGGGGTGCGGTACCGGCTCCTGGAGTCGGTGGCGGCCTACTGCCTGAACCGGCTGGAGGACGCGGGGGAGACCGGGCGGGTACGGCAGGCGCACGTCGACTACTACGCGGCGCTGGCCGTACGGGCGGAGCCGTGCCTCCGGGGGCCCGAGCAGGTGCGCTGGATGCGGCGGCTGGACGCCGAGGCCGCGAACCTGCGGGCCGCCCTCGACGCCGCCCCGGCGGCCGACGCCCTGCGGCTGGTGAACTCCCTGGCGTGGTACTGGTTCCTCCGCGGCCGGCTCGGCGAGGGGCTGCGCTCGCTGGAGTCCGCGCTGGCCCTCGGACCCGACGGGCCCACCGCCGACCGGGCGAGGGCGCGGGCCTGGCACGCGGGGTTCGCCCTGTCGCTGGGCCAGGACGTCGACTGGGAGCCGGCCCTGCGCTTGGCCGAGCCGGGCGAGCGGGCCAGGGCGGAGCTGTTCGTCGGGCTGTGCGCGGCCGACCCGGCGTCCTCACAGGCGCTGGTCGACAGCGCGCTCGCGACCTTCTCCGAGGTCGGCGACCGCTGGGGCACGGCGGTGGCCCTGAGCCGGCACGCCCGCGACGCCTTCACCCGACGTGACCTCGAGGCCCTGGAGCGCGACGGCGGCCGGAGCGCCGAGATGTTCCGGGAGCTGGGCGACCAGTGGGGCCGGTTGCAGGCCACCGAGTGGCTCGGCGGGCTGGCCGAGATCCGCGGCGACTACGAGCGGGCGAGCGCGCTGTTCGCCGAGGGTCTGCGGACGGCCGAGGAGCTCGGGCTGTGGCCCGAGGCCGTGCGGCGGCTGTCGTGGCTGGGCTGGATCGCGATGAACACCGGCGACTACGGGCGGGCCATGGAGCACTGCGGGCGGGCGCTGCGCCTGGCCACCGGGCAGGGCTACCGGGAGGGGCAGATCTTCGCCGAGATGGGGTACGGCTACTCCGCCCGCCGGGCCGGCCTGCTGGAGGTGGCCGAGACGCGTCTGGGCCACCTGCTCGACGGCGTCCCGCGCGACGGCGAGCCCCCGCTGTTCCTGCCCTCGGCCCTGGCCGAGCTGGGCTTCGTCCATGAGCTGCGGGGCGACGCCGAGGGCGCGCGCGAACTGTTCCTGGAGGCGTTCGCCGCCGCGAGGAGGGTCGGCGATCCCCGCACGACGGCGTTCGCCGTCGAGGGCCTGGCGGCCGCCTCGGCGCCCGAGGAGTGCGCCCGGCTGCTCGGCCTGGCCGCCTCGGCCAGGCGGGCGCACCGGACCCCGGCCTCCCGCTCGGAGGAGGACGAGGTGCGGCGGATCACCGCCGGGGCGATGGACGCGCTCGGGGAGGAGGAGTTCGCCGCCGCCTACGCGCGCGGCTCCGAGCTGACCTTCGACGACGTGGCCTGAACCGCCAGGTGCTCGGCCAGGCGGTCGAAGAACTCCAGCCAGCCCGCCCTGGCCTGCTCGGCGTGCTCGGCGTCGGTGTTGACCCCGAACTGGTGGAAACGCATCGTCGTGCCGTGCTCGTGCTCCTCCAGCGTGAGGGTCGCCACCGAGGCGGGCCCGTCGCCGGGGTCGTCGGGGTCGCCGGTGGTGAAGACCAGCCGGCCCGGCCCGGCGACCTCGCGGTAGACGCCCCGCAGCGTGACCTCGAAGCCCTCCTCGCCGACCAGCGTGGCCTGCCAGGCGCCGGCCGGGCGGACGTCCAGCACGACCCGGTCGGCCGGGGTGGTGAAGACGCGCGGGCCGAACCAGCGGGCGAAGCGCTCCGGCTGGGTCCAGGCGGCGTACACCTGCTCGCGCCGCGCCGTGAAGTCACGGACGATCTCGTACTCGGCGGTCTCCATCTGGTCTTCTCCCTCAGGGCTTCGCGGATCGCTTCCGACGGGATCCACGGTGCCGGAGGCCCCTTACGATCCCCTTCCGCTCCGCTTAAGGGCCGGCGCGCGGGCCCGGAACCGGCCGGCCCGGCGGTGTCCCGACGCCTCCCGCCCCGCCGGTCGCCGGCGGCCGCGCCGTGCTCAGCCCTTGCGGGTGAGCGCCCCGACCGCCCAGCCGGCCGCGGTGCGGGCGCCCTGCCTGATCTCCTCCTGCGGCTCGCCCGACAGCCGCTGGTACTGGATGTCGATGATCAGATTGTTGACGCGGACGACCACGGTCGCGCCGTAGCCGTAGTTGGTGACCTCGCCGGCGAACGCCTCGTTCCCCAGCCCCTCGACCTTGCGGGGCGGGGTCTGGGTGCGCCCGTCCTTGGTGCCCGCGGTGCGGGTGCCGGCGGCGAAGCGGCCCGCGAACGCCCGGGTGGCCTCGGCCGCCGCCGGATACAGCTTCGCGGTGACGGAGAGCTGGCGCTGCAGGGACGAGGGGGCGGAGGAGTCGGCGGTCCCCCACATGCTGCCGTCCCCCCATTCGCTGGGGTCGGCCACCTCCAGCCGCGCCATCTGCTCCGCGGTGAACAGCCTGTCCAGCCGGGGCGTCCTGGCGAAGGGGCCGGGGTCCACGTAGGGCGCCGGGCGGACCGTCGGAGCCGGTGCCGGAGTGCCCGACATGCTCCACACCACCGCTCCGCCGGCGAGCGCGAGCACGCACGCGACGGCGGCCGCGACGAGGACGGGCCCGCGGCGTGACCTCCTGGGCCCGGGGGCGAGGTTCTCCAGGGACATGCGGACGGAGGTGGCGTCGGGCCGGTGGGCGGGGTCGGCCGACAGCAGGCCCTCCACCAGCGGGGCCAGCGGGCCGGAACCGGTCGGTACGGCGGCGGGGGCGGCCACCGGCATCCCGTCCGGCATGCGGGGGACGGTCTGGGAACCGGTGTCCGGGGCCCGCCCCTCGATGGCCGTGAACAGGGTGGCGCCCAGGTCACGCAGGTCGCGCAGGTCGCCGGTGGGCACGGGGGCCGCCACGCCGGTCAGCACGGTCCGCCCGTCAGGGGTGAGCAGCACGGTCTCGGGGGTGGCGGCGAGGTGGATGCCGCGCTCGTGGGCGGCGGTCAGCGTGTCCAGCACGCGCAGACCGACCTCGGCCGCGCGCTCGGCCGGCAGCGGCCCTTCGGAGCGGACAGTCTGGAGCAGCGAACGGCCCTCGACCGACTCCAGGACCAGCCACATCCGGTCGGGGGCGGAGATCACGTCGTGGAGGGTGGCGACGCCCGGGTGCCGGAGGTCGGCGGCGGCGCGGATCTGGCCGAGGAGCCAGTCGCGGTGGGGGCCGGGAGGCGGGAGCCGTACCTCGGCGATCGTGACGTCGCGGTTGAGCAGCTCGTCACGGGAGCGCCAGGTGGTGCCCGCGCGGTCGCGGCGCTCCAGCAGCCGGTAGCGCCCGGCGAGCAGGTTCGGATCGGTCATGACCGCGGCTCCGGCGCGGACGTCTCAGTCACGGCTGTTCAACTCCTCGGCGACCTGGCGCGCGACGTGGAGGGCGTGCCTGCGCAGCTCCGTGCCGGCGCGCCTGCCCTTCTCCGACACGTTGGCCTCGATCAGCAGGTTGCTCACCCGGAAGCGGACGACGGCGTGGACCCGGTCCAGGGCGGTGACGTCGTAGGAGAACGCCTCCGCCCCGACCCGGCCGACGTTCCTGAGCGGGCTGACCGACCCGATGGGGCCGGTGCCCGCATCCGCCCTGGTCCTCGTCCGTTCGGCGGCGAAGAACTCGTGGGCCGCGTCGGGGGCGCTCCGGCCCGGCACGGGCGCCTGGTGGGTGAGGGAGACGCGGATCTGGCGCCCGCCGGCCGGGCTGTCCCAGACGCAGTACGCCTCCCGATCCTGTTGGGCCGGCATGTCCATGGGCGTCGCGCCCGGCACCACGGCCCGGCTCTGGGCCCCGGTCAGCAGGGTGCAGGGTTCCGGGGCGGCGGTGAAGCGCCCGGCCCGGGGGTCGGGCGCGGTGGGAGAGGCGCCGGGCGCCGCCTGGCCTCCCGAGACCGTCACGAGCACCACCGCGGCCGCGGCCGCCGCCGCGGCCACCCCCGCCCCGACGAGCCACCCGGTACGGCGGGGCCGGGACGGCGCCGCCGGCTCCGGCGGGGTCTGCGGGGAGAGCGGCCCGGCGGGCAGCCCCTGGGCGACCCGGTGCAGCGCCGCGCGGAGAACGGCCTCTCCGGGACGCTCCCGGGGGTCCTTGGCCAGCACCGCCAGCAGGACGGGGGTCAGGCCGTCCGCCCGCGAGGGGATCGGGGTCTGCTCGGTGAGCACCGCGCCGAGGGTGGCGACCGGCACGCCGCGCTGGAAGGGGCTGCGCCCTTCGACGGCGGTGTAGAGGGCGGCGCCCAGGGACCACAGGTCGGCGGCCGGGCCGTCACCGGTGCCGCGCAGCCGCTCCGGGGCCATGTATCCGGGGGAGCCGACCAGCGCGTCCGGAGAGGTGAGCTGGACGTCGCCCTCCAGCGTGGCGATGCCGAAGTCGGTCAGCAGCACCCCGCCGTCGTGGGCGAGCATGATGTTGGCTGGTTTCACGTCGCGGTGCATGATGCCCCGGCTGTGCGCCAGGGCCAGCGCGTCGAGCACGGCCAGGCCGATCGCGGCCACCCGCGGCGGCGGGAGCGGCCCGTCCTCACGGATCGCCTGGGCCAGGGAGCGGCCCCGGATCAGGTCCATCACGATCCACGGGCGGCCGTCCTGGGCGATGACGTCGTGCACGGCCACGATGGACGGATGGCCCAGCCGGGCGGCGGCGCGGGCCTCGCGGAGGGTGCGCTCCCGCAACTCGGCCCGCTGCGCCTCGGGGAGGCTCGGGTCGAGCTTGACCTCCTTGATCGCCACCTCGCGGTGGAGCAGCTCGTCCTGGGCGCGCCAGACCACGCCCATCCCGCCCGCGCCGAGCCGCTGCAGCGCCCGGTAACGGCCCGCGAGCACGGGCAGCGGCAGCTCAGCCATCGGTCTTCAGGGACTGGGTGAGCCAGCGGGCGACCTTCTGGGCCCCCTCCGCGATCTTTCCGTCCCGGTCGTCCTTGACGCCGCCCCGCTCGTAGTCGACCTGGGCGATCAGGTTGCCGGTCCGGAAGACCACGGTCACCTTGTAGGAGCCGCCGTAGAGGTTGATCGAGCTGTAGCCGGCCGTGCTGAACGCCTCCTCGCCGATCCCCTTCAGGGTCTGGGGCGGCGCGGGCTTCGGCGTCGCGAACTTGCCCCTCTCTACGGAGTCGGTCCTCTTGCCGGCCAGATACTCCTTGGCCCGCTGGACCCCGGAGGCGTCCGCCTTCTGGGCGACCAGCCGTACGCGCAGGTCGAACTTCTCCGGGCCGGGCTTGCGCCAGTCGTGCTGGTTGAGCCAGTCGCACGCGGCGGGCTCGACCTCCGAGCTCCGGAAGCCCGGCACAACCTCATTCGCCTGCTGGTCGTCGAGCAGGCTGCAGGCGCGGGGAGCGGCGGCGAACAGGCCCTTGCCCGCGGCGACGGGCTCGGCGGTGGGGCCGTCCCCGCCGGAGCCGCCGGGCGGCGAGACCAGCAGGAAGCCGATGGTCGCCGCCATGCCGACGACCAGGACACCGGTCAGCGCCACGATCGGGCGGGGCACGAGCACCCCGGCCCGCTGCCTGGAGCGTCCGGCCGGGTCCGTGGGTTCGCCCGGCGCCGGGGCGGCGGCGAGCGCGTCGCGCGGCCCGGCGGAGGCGGAGGCGGAGGCGGGGACGAGCTCCCGCGAGGCGGGGGCGCCGGGGGGCGCCTGCCGGGGGTCCGGGACGGGAGGGATGGCCGACGGATCGGAGGCGGGCCGGGGCGGCATGGTGTCCGCCGAGTCGAAGGGGGGCGGCTCGGCGGGTGTCGAGACGCCGGGCCGCGCGTCCGCGGGGCCGGACGGCGCGTCCGGGGGGTTCGACAGGGTGCCCGAGGGGGACAGCACGTCCGGAGGGCCCGGCAGGACGGCCGAGGGGGACAGCGCGTCCGGGGGAGACGGTGCGCCGGCGGAGACCGGCGACGGGCCCAGCAGGTCCGCGGGGGCGGAGATCGGTGACGGGCCCAGCAGGTCCGCGGGGGCGGCCAGCACGTCCACGGGGAACGGCGCGCCTGCGGAGGCCGGCGGGCCCGAGGGGGACGGCGCGCCGGCGGAGACCGGCGACGGGCCCAGCAGGTCCGCCGGGACCGGCGGGTCCACCGGGGCGGCCGGCGTGCCCCCCGGGGCGGGGGGCAGCGGGGTGGGGGCCTCACCGCGGTTCTGGGAGACGCCGAGCAGGATGTTGCGCAGGGTCCCGGGCTCAGGCCGCTGGGCCGGGTCGCCGGAGAGCAGCTGGAACAGGATCGAGGCGAGCGGGCCCGCGTTGTCGAGGGATCCGCCGGGGGACGGCTGGCGGCCCTCGACGGCGGTGTAGAGGGTGGCACCGAGCGACCACAGGTCGGCGGCCGGGCCCGTCACGCCCTCGGGGGCGGTGAAGGTCGGGGACCGGAAGGTCGGCGCGCTCAGGATGATCTGGTCGTGCGGGCCGAGCAGCACCGAACCGGGCCGTACGTCGCCGTGGAGCAGCCCCCGGGTGTGCACGGCCACGAGCTGGTCCAGCACGGCCAGACCGACGGTGGCGGCCTGCTGCGGCGTCATCGGCCCGAGCCGCCCGATCACCTGCTCCAGCGAGGCCTGTTCCAGCACCGCCGGGCTCGGTGCGCCGGCGGGGGCCGGACCGGCGGCGGGCGCGCTGGCGTGCCTGCCCTGCGATCGAGGGACGTCTGGGTGGTTCATCGGGTCGCTTTCTGCTTGTTCAGCGCGTTCGCGATCCAGGTGGCGGCGGTGTGGGTGCCGGCCTGGATCGCGGGGCCGTCCTTGCTGCCGTCCACCACGGTGTAGCTGACGTCGACGACGAGGTTGTCGACGCGGAGCACCGTGTGGCTCTTCTCAAGCCTGCCGGTCTTGCGGTTCTCGTAGAGGTCGTAGCCGAACGCCTCGTCCCCGACCGGCTTGACCTCCAGCGGGCCGGTGGCCCGGGCCGACCGGGTCCCGGCCTGGATGCCCGACCAGCTCCAGGCGGTCTCCCCGTTGGGCAGGGTGCCGTTGCGCTGGTTGACGAAGAGCTCGTGGGCCTGGCGCGGGCTCTTGCCCCACTGCTTGCCGCCGCCCACCGGATACACCTCCAGACCGATCCCGGAGGTCGTCCACTGGCAGCCGCCCTGGTTGGTCGGCTCTCCCTCGGTCTTCAGGGCCGGCAGGAGCTCCTTGACCCGGGCCGCCGGGACCAGCTCGCACAGGTCCACCGGGGTGGCGAAGACGCCCGGCCGCTCGCTGAGCCGCGCCGGCGGGCCCGGGGCCGCGGGGCCGGCGGTCAGGTGGGTCACGCCCATGGCGGCCCCGATGACCGCCGCCACCGCCGCCACCTCGACGGCCGCCCACAGGGCCGTGCGTCCCCTGCGCGGGGCGGGCGCCTGAGGGAGGGGGACGGCCGGTCCGGGGCCGGACGGGAGGGGGAGCGCGGAGGACGGGTGGGACGGGAGGGGGAGCACGGGCGCCTGGCGGCCGAGCGCGAGCTCCCGCAGGGCCTGGGCGACGGCGTCGAAGGACGGCCGCTCCTCGGGCCGGGGGGCGAGCATGAGCATCAGCAGCGGGCCCAGCGCGCCCGCCCGCTCCGGCGCCCTGGCCGGCTCGGTGAGCACCCGGCTGATCGCCGAGATGGGCGTGTCGGCCGGGTGCGGCGGCACCCCCTCGACGGCGAAGTAGAGCGTGGCGCCCAGGGACCACAGGTCGGAGGCGGGACCGCCGCGCTCGCCGCGCAGGCGCTCCGGGGCGATGTAGTTGGGCGAGCCGACCAGGCGGCTGGTGGGGTCGGCCGTCGCCTCGCCCTCGACCACGGCGATGCCGAAGTCGGTGAGGACGGCCCGGCCGCTCCGGGTGAGGAAGACGTTGCCGGGTTTGACATCCCGGTGCACCACCCCGGCGGCGTGCGCCGCGGCGAGCGCGCTGAGGATGCCCACGCCGACGCGGGCCGCCTGGTGCGCCGGCAGCGGCTGCCTCTCGCGGACCGTCTGCTCCAGGGAGGCGCCCGACAGCAGCTCCATGACGAGCCAGGGCCGCTCCTGCTCGACGATCACGTCGTGGACGGTCACGATCGACGGATGCTTGAGCCGGGCGGCCAGGTTCGCCTCGCGGAGCGCCGCGGCGCAGGACTCCTCCCGCCGGGCGGGGTCGAGATCCGGCGGGAGCCGTACCTCCTTGACCGCCACGTCGCGGCCGAGCACTTCGTCGGCGGCCAGCCAGACGGTGCCCATGCCGCCCTCGGCGAGGGGATTGAGCAGCCGGTAGCGGCCCGCTAACACTCGAGTGTCGATCCTGCTCACCCCGTTCGATGTCCCATCGCGGACAGAAACATAGCCACTTAGTGCTCTATGGACCAATGAATGACGATCATCGCCCGATCATCGGCCCCTGGCTTCTGTTTTCATAGTCCGACGGGACGCGCCCGGCCGCGCCGGACGGCCGGCACCGGGCGCTCCACCGGCGGTCAGCGCCGGACGCTCCACCGCTCGTGGGCGCTCCACAGGCGCCGCCAGAGCTTGGCGCGCTCGGCGGGGGTGACGTCGTCCAGCGGCATGCCGAAGACGTCGGCCAGCAGTTCGAAGTAGTCGCGCTCGGTCTCCACGGTCATGGTGTGCTCGCGGTCGCCGAGCCGGGTGAGGACCAGGCCCCGCAGGATGTCGACGCCGCCCGCGTCACGTCGCTGGACCGTGGCCACGCGCACGAAGCCGGACTCGGGCGAGGTGGACAGACGCTCGTGCGTCGCCGCGAACGCCTGCATCTCGGCCCGCTCGGCGCGGAAGTCCAGGCCGAAGAAGGTGCCGCGCGGGTCGTGGTCGAACCGCCAGCCGCCGGGCTCGGCCTGCGAGGGGCGCACGCCGTAGGTGAACGGGCCCTGCCGGTAGACGCCCTCGACGAGCGGGAGCGGGTCGTGGAACCCGTCGCCGAGTCCCTGGTCGACCATCCACCGGCCGCCGGGGTTGTCCTCGGAGGGCAGGCCGGAGACCGTGAGGGAGAGGTGGCCGCCGTCGGCGCCCGCCGGGTCCCCGGCGGTGTGCTGGGGCCCGCCGAAGTGGCGGGTCACCTGGTAGCCGAGCGCATCGAGGAGCAGGGAGAAGGCGCCGTTGAGGTGGAAGCAGTAGCCGCCGCGCCCGCCGATGATCCGCGCGGCCGACTCCACGGGGTCCACTGTCGTGGGGCGGCCCAGCCAGATCTCCAGGCATTCGTACGGCACGCGCTCCACATGCGCCCGGTGCAGCAGGTGCAGGGACTCCACGCTCGGAGGGCCGTCGACCTTGGCCCCGATCCTGCGGAGGTACGCCGTCACGTCGGTCACTTCGCCACCATAACGGCTGATTATCTGATTGATATCCGGGTGGACCGTCGGTACGCTGACCGTCCCTTCGAGCACCAAAAGGAGGTGAGGAGCAGATGTCCACCACCCTGGTCACGCGCTCCCGCCTCGGGCGACAAGCCGCCTGAGAGCCGGAGAGCGCACGCTTTCTGGAGTTCTGACGTGTCTGACCTGTTCTTCCGCCCGCTCGGCGCGGGCGAGTACGACCTGTTCCACAGCTACGGTCCGTTGCCGGCCTCCGGCGTCGGCGCGCGCGGCATCCCCTTCGACGAGCTCGGCTACCGGCCGGACTGGCTCTGGGTGGCGCTGCGCGGCGACGAGGTGGTCGCCCGGGCCGCGTTCTGGGGCCCGCCGGGCTCCGAGCACCCCTTCAGCCTCGACTGGTTCGACCCGGGCACCGGGCCCGACCGGATCGAGGTGGGCGCCGCCCTGCTACGGGCCGCCTACGCCGAGCTGGTCACCCCGGAATACTCCGCCCCCTCCGGCGAGCGGCCCGACTTCCACCTGTTCCTGCCGGTCGACTGGCGTGAGCGGCCGGACGCCGTCGCCGACGTCGCCGACCGGGTCGAGGCGGCCGAGCGGGCCGGGCTGCGCCACTCCGTCGAGCGGCTCAACCTGCGCTGGATCCCCGACTACGGCCTGCCGCCCAGGTCGACCCGGCTCACCTTCACCCCGGCCGAGGACGACGGGACCGTGGTGGACCTGCTGGCCAAGATCGCCGAGGGCAGCCTGGACGCCTGGGACCGGCGGAACCTCGCCGAGAAGGGGGTGCGGGCGACCGCGGAGGCGACCCTGGTCGACGTCGCGGGGTTCCCCGGCGGACGCCACCGGTGGCGGCTGGCCCACGACGCCTCCGGTGATCTGGTCGGCATCGTGATGCCCACCCGGAACTCCAAGTTCGCGACGATCGGCTACATCGGGGTGGACCCCGCCCACCGAGGTCACGGCTACGCCGACGACATGGTGGCCGAGACGCTGCACATCTTCACCGCCGAGGGCGAGCCCGAGGTGAGGGACTCCACCGACGTGGGCAACGCGCCCATGGCGGCCTCGTTCGCCCGGATCGGCTACCAGGTCGTCAGCCGTCGGATGATCATGATCTGACCCGGCGGGGCCTCCGCGCGCGCGGAGGCCCCGCACCCGCGGGCACGCGCCGCGGTTCCGGACGGGTACGTGCGCAGAACCTTCACAATTCACCACAGGCCGCCTGCACAGGACCGGTCTACGCTGCCCGGCATGACACTCCCTCAACGACGTGTCCTCGTGGTGGAGGACGACGAGACGATCGCGCGGGCCGTACGGCACCGGCTGGCCGCCGAGGGCTTCGACGTCCAGGTCGTCGGCGACGGCCAGGAGGCGCTCGCCGCCTACGCGGGGTCCGCGCCCGACGTGGTGGTGCTCGACCGGCTGCTGCCCGGCCTCGACGGGCTGGAGGTCTGCCGGCGGATGCAGGCCGCCCGGCCGGTGCCGGTGCTCATGCTCACCGCGCTGGGGGAGGAGACCGACCTGCTCGTGGGGCTCGGGGTCGGGGCCGACGACTACATGACCAAGCCGTTCAGCATGCGCGAGCTGGTCGCCCGGGTGCACGCGCTGCTGCGCCGGGTGGAGCGGGCCTCCCAGCTCGCCGTGGCGGACCCGGTCATCCGCGCCGGCGACGTGGAGATCGACACCGCCGAGCGCCGGGTCTACGTGCGGGGCGCCGAGGCCCAGCTCACCCGGACCGAGTTCGACCTGCTCTGCCGCCTCGCCGAACGGCCGGGCCAGGTGTTCGAGCGGGAGCGGCTGCTGGCCGACATCTGGGGGTTCTCCGAGGCCGCCGCGACCCGCACGGTCGACAGTCATGTGCGCGCCCTGCGCCGCAAACTGGGGCCGGGCGTCGTCCGGACCGTCCACGGGGTCGGATACGCCCTCGTCCGCCGCTGAGCCGGCCTGCGTCCCCGCCACTCCAACACAGGGATGTGACGACCATTGAGACCTCTCGACTTCCTGGGCCGGATCAAGGCCAAGCTCGGCATGGTGATCGTGCTGGCCGTGGCGGCGGCGTTCGTCGTCAACGAGGTCGGCATCAACGCCGGCTACTCGCGTGACGTGCGGGTCGCGGTGGCCGTGGTGCTGGCCCTGATCATGGTGCAGCTGCTGGCCAGGGGGATGACCAGGCCGCTGCGCGAGATGGCCGCCGCCGCGCAGACCATCGCCAAGGGACGCTACGGCCTACGGGTCAGCGCCACCTCCCGGGACGAGGTCGGCGAGCTCGCCCGGGCCTTCAACGCGATGGCGGCCGACCTGGGAGAGGTGGACCGGCAGCGGCGCGAGCTGGTGGCCAACGTCAGCCACGAGCTCCGCACGCCGATAACCGCACTCCGCGCGGTGCTGGAGAACGTGGTGGACGGCGTCTCGGCACCCGACCAGGCGACGCTGGAGACGGCGCTGGCCCAGACGGAACGGCTCGGCCGGCTGGTGGCCCAGCTCCTGGACCTGTCCCGGCTGGAGTCGGGCGCCCGGCTGATCGAGCTTGAGGACGTCGAGCTCGCGCCGCTGTGCGGCCAGGCGCTGCGCGAGGCCGTGCTGGCCGGCGGCGGGGTCACGGCCCGTTGCGAGGTGCCCGAGGGGCTGAGCGTCCGGGCCGACTCCGACCTGCTGGCCCAGGTGCTGGCGAACCTGCTGGACAACGCGGTACGGCACAGCCCCGACGGCGGGGCCGTGGTGCTGTCGGCCGCCGCCGAGGGGACCGGGGTACGGCTGCGCGTGACCGACCAGGGCCCCGGGATCCCGGCCGAGGACCGGGCCCGGGCGTTCGAGCGCTTCTCCCGCCTGGACGCCGGCCGTGCCGCCGACGGTGGCGGTGCCGGTCTCGGGCTGGCCATCGCCAGGGAGATCGTCGAGCTCCACGACGGCTCCATCCGCGTCGAGGACGGCGCCGGCTGCCGCGTCGCGGTAGACCTTCCCGGAAGGGTCACGACGGCCCTCCGGCCCGCGTCCCCCGCCTCCGGCCTCCCGGCGTCCGCGTCCGAGCTCCCGCCGGCCGCCGCCTCCGAGCCCCTCGGGTCTTCCGCGTCCGGGTCTCTGGTGTCTTCCGTCTCCGGTCCCCCGGCGTCCGTGTCAGCGTCAGAGCTTTCGCCGGTCGCTGCCTCCGGGTCCCTCGGGTCTCCCGGGTCCTCCGTGCCCGGGTCTCCGGTGTTTACCGCCTCGGGTCTCCCGGCGTCCGCGTCCGCGCTCCCGCCGGCCGCCACTTCAGGGTCCCTCGGGTCTCCCTCTTCCGTGTCCGGGTCTCCTGGGTCCTCCGCCTCCGGCCTCCCGGGGTCCGCGCCCGAGCTCTCGCCGGCCGCCGCATCCGAGTCCCTTGAGTCTCCCGGGTCCTCCGCCTCCGGGGCTCCCGTGTCTCCCGTGCCTGAGCCTCCTCCGGCCGCCGTCCCCGGGTCCCTCGGGGCTCCCGGGGCCGGGTCCCTCGTGCCTTCCACGCCCGGGACCTTCCCGTCTCCCGCCCCCGGGGCGGTCAGGCCCGTGCCGTCCGCCCCGGGCGGCCCCGGGCCCGGGCACGCGGGCGTCCCCGTGCGTCCCGTCCCGCGGGCCGCCGGGCAGGTTCCGGTGCGCAACTGGGGCGGGGCGGTCGCCGGCGTCCTCCTCGGCGGGCTCGTCGGCCTTCTCTGCGGCGGGGTCGTGGGGATCGCCGTCGGGCTCATGGTGCCCGTGCTGGGCGCGCTGGCGGGCGTCGGCGTCACAGTGGTCGGCGGGTTCATCGGCACGGTCATCGGCGCCACCACGGTCTCGGGCGAGGCTTGGAACGCCTACGGGCCGCCCGCCCATCTCCCCTCGGCGCAGCCGCCCGCCGTGGGGCGCCCCGCCGTACCGGGGCCGGGCGGCGCGGGGCCGGGTGCCGGGCCGGTGACGGGGGCCGGGCCCCATCCTCACGGAGGCGGCCCGCCCGGAGGTTACGTGGCACCGCCGATCTTCCCGAGGCCGGAGCTGCCGCCCACTCCCCGCTGGCTGCTGCCGGTGTGCGCCGGGGTCGGGCTCGTCGCGGCGGTCGCGCTGCCCTACAGCGCCATGGGGCTGGGGTTCGTGCTCGTCGCCGTCGTCATGGGGGCGGCGCTGCTGCCGGCCGTGCGCCAGAGGGTGACCCCGTGGTCGGCGGGGCTGGGGGTGCTCGCCTACGGGCTGGTCGCGGTGGCGGTGTTCAGGGACGCGGACTGGCTCGTCGGGCTGCTCCTGCTGGCGGGGTTCCTGCTGGCCGCGCTCGCCCTGTCGGGGGCCGGGGCCGGCTGGCTCGCGGTGGCCAGGGGCGGTGTCTCGGTCGTGCTGGGGCTGCTGCCCGCGCCCTGGTTCCTGGCCGCGCCGATGAAGTCGGTGCGGGGGACGGCGCTGCGCAGGCGGGTGGTGCCCGTGCTCGTCGGGATCGGCCTGAGCGTGGTGCTGGTGGTGGTGTTCGGGGCGCTGTTCGCCTCGGCGGACGCGGTCTTCGCCGCGGCCGTCGAGCGGGTGTTCGCGGCGCGGGGCTGGGCGGACTCGGTGCCGCTGCGGATCCTGCTGTTCGCGGTGTTCGGGGTCCTGGCCGCCTCGGCGGCACTGGTGGGCCTGCGCCCGGCGGCGCGGCCGCAGGCTCCGGGCCTGCGACTGAAGGTGAGCCGTGGCCTCTGGGTGACCCCGCTGGCCGCGCTGAACCTGCTGTTCGCGGTGTTCGTGGCGATGCAGCTGACGGTGCTGTTCGGCAGCTCCCGCTGGGTGGTGTCCGCCACCGGGCTGACCTACGCCGAGTACGCCCGCTCAGGGTTCTTCCAGCTCGTCGTGGTCAGCGTGTCCGTGCTGGCGATCGTGGCGGTCGCCGCGGGGGCGCTCGGGCTCGCGGGGCGCGACCGGTGGCTGATGGCGGGGCTGCTCGGCGTGCTCTGCGCGCTGACCATGGTGATCCTGGTCTCCGCGCTGCACCGGCTGGGCCTGTACGTCGAGGCGTACGGGTTCTCGCGGCTGCGGGCCTCGGTGGGGGCCGCCATCTGGTGGCTGGGCGCGGTCTTCGCGCTGATCCTGATCAGCGGTGCGGTACGGCTGACGCGGCGCGGGGGCGCCGGGTGGCTGCCCAGGACCCTGGTCGCGATGACCGGGGTGGCGCTGCTGGCGTTCGCGGTCTGGAACCCGGACCTGCGGGTCGCCGAGACCCAGCTCGCCGTCCGGGGCGTGGACCGGATCGACCAGGACTACCTGGGCGGTCTCGGCGCGGAGGCCGTACCGGCGCTGGACCGGCTGCCCGAGCCGGCCCGCAGTTGCGTGCTGCGGGAGGTGGTCCGGGACAACGGCCTGTCCGCACCCGATCCCTGGAACGGCTGGAACCTCGCCCGGCAGCAGGCGCGGGAGCTGCTCGGCCGGCGGCCGGTGCGCACGGACGTCACCTGCCCCCGGACGCTCTCCCGGCTGGACATCCCCTACCAGGACTGAGGCGGTACGGCTCCCGCCGGCGGGCGGGAGCCGTACCGGACGGGCGGGTCAGGGCACCCAGTGGTTGCCGGTCACCGTGATCATGACCTGGAGCTGGATGCTGGTGGAGAAGTAGTCGTTGGAGGTGAACGGGGTGGTCAGCATCTTGTTCCACAGGGCGTCCAGCCAGGCCTGGCTGCCGGAGTCGGTCATCGCCGCCACCGCGAACGGGGCGAAGTAGGCCGGCTCGCTGCCGCTGGAGATCTGCGTGCCGTTCAGGGAGTAGCCGACGGCGATCTTGTTCGGGTCTCCGCCGGTCTTGCCCTTGATCCAGGTGTTCAGCTTCCGCGCGGCGGCGAGCGACTTGGCGTCGCCGCTGGTCACCGCGTCGGCGCCGATCCGCCACGGGTCACGGCAGGCGTTCCACCAGTACTTGCCGTCGTTGGGGTCCTCCAGGACCTTGCCCGGGGCGGGCTTCGGGGTGGTGTTGGTGTTGACCACGAAGTCGGCCAGCAGGCCGGTGCCCGCGGCGTAGGTCGCCTGCTGGGAGGCGATGAGGTTCTGGTGGTTGGCGCGGATGGTGTCCCAGGTCGCGTCGCCGGTGGCCGTGCGGAACGCCCTGAAGTGATCGATCATCCAGTCCGAGGAGCGGCTGATCCAGTAGTACTGGTCGCCGGAGCTGGTCCAGTCGCCCAGCTTCATCAGCTTGGTGGTCGGGTTGACCTCAGCGGCCTTGATGGCGTTGATGTGCTTGATCGCGAGCTGCTTGTAGTCGTAGGCGCCCGCGCTGCCCCACTGCCGGTCGGCCAGGAGCAGGCCGTAGGCGACGTCCAGGTCGCCGTCGGTGGCGGAGTCGCCGCCGTTGACGCTCTTGCAGGAGGTGTCCTGCTCGGCGGCGAGCAGGCCGGGGGTGACCGACGAGGGGTGGGCCAGGACGTACTTCAGCAGGCCGTCGAAGATCTTCTTGGCGTCGGGGTCGGCCCCCGCCATGGTGGCGGCGATGACCATGCCGTAGCCCTGGGCCTCGGCCACGTACGGGTGGTCGGCGTCGGGGGAGATGATCTGGTACCAGCCGTTGCCGCAGTTCTGCTTGACGAAGGCGGCCTTCCAGCGCTTGTAGTAGTCGACCACCTTCTGGTCGAGCGCGGCCTGGCTCCCGCCGGGCCGCAGCATCCCGGAGGCGTAGGGGATCGTGTGGCCCCCGAAGGGCACGGCCGGTCCGCCGGAGGTCGGGGTCGGGGTCGGCGTGGGGGTCGGGGTGGGGGTGCCGCCGGTGCTGCCGTAGACCTCCATCTCGTACAGCGAGTAGCCGTAGGCGGTGCCGCGGGCCGTGCCGTACAGCCGGACGTAGCGGCCGGTGCCGGACAGGGCCAGGTCGTCCACGGCGCCGTCGCCGGAGCTGGTCGAGTAGACGTCGGTCCAGGCCGAGCCGTCGGCCGAGGTCTGGATCCGGTACGCCTTTCCGTAGGCGGCCTCCCAGGTCAGCTTGACCCGGGAGATCGTGGCGGACTGGCCCAGGTCGACGCGGAGCCACTCGGGGTCGTGGCCCTCGGCGGAGGCCCAGCGGGTCGAGCCGTCCGCGTCGAAGGCGTTGCCCGGGGCCAGCGAGGAGTCCTCGCTGGAGGAGGCGGTGGCCGGACGGCCCTGGGACAGGAGGGAGTCGGCGGCGAGGCCGGGCGGCGCCGCCAGCACGGACACCGACGCGATCAGGGCGAGCGCCAGTGCCGGAACGAGGATGGTCGAGGGGTGACGGAGACGCGGTCTCGCATGCACAGGGTCCGCCCTCTCTGCGGTCATCTAGTTAGGAAAGGTTCCTAACTAGATGAAGATGGCATCATTCCTGCCGCGCCGAGGTCAAGGGGTGGGGGGGCCTAATTATCGCCGTCCGGGACCGTCCGGAGCCGTCCGGCCCGGCGCCGGGCCGGGTGGAGGCGTGCCTGGATGCATGGGGTTCCCGGTGAATGATTGAATCCCAACATGTCATTCGATGTGTTGATCAAGGGCGGCCAGGTGCTGGACGGCACGGGCTCCCCGGCCTTCCGGGCGGATGTCGGCATCACCGGAGACCAGATCGTCGCGGTGGGCCGGCTGGCCGGGGCGGAGGCCGCGACGGTGATCGACGCATCAGGCCGGCACGTCATGCCGGGCCTGATCGACTGCCATGCCCACGGCGATGCCCTGGTGTTCGACCCGGGGGTGCAGCTCGCCGCGCTCCGCCAGGGGGTGACCACGTTCGTCCTGGGCCAGGACGGCCTGTCCTTCGCCCCCGCCTCCACCCCGGAGACCTTCGCCTACGCCACCCGCTACTTCGCCGCGGTCAACGGGACCCACCCGTCGGCCGACGGGCCGCTGAGCGTGCGCGAGCTGCTGGACGGCTACGACCGCGCGACCGCGCTGAACACCGCCTACCTGCTGCCGCACGGCACGATCCGCTACGACGTGATGGGCGCCGCCGAGCGGGCCGCGACCCCCGACGAGCTGGCGGGGATGCTCGCCCGCGTCGAGCGCGGTCTGTCGGAGGGGGCGGTGGGGCTGTCCACCGGACTGGAGTACGCCCCCGGACGCTACGCCGACGCCGAGGAGATCGCCGCGCTCTGCGCGCCGCTGGGCGCCCTGCCGTACGTCACGCACATGCGCGGGTACGGCGCGCAGGCCGGGACGGGCATGGCCGAGGTGACGGACATCGCCCGGCGCTCGGGCGCCGCCGTGCACGTCTCGCACTACCACGGTCCGGCCTCCGCCCTGCTGCCGCTGGTGGACCAGGCCCGGCTCGACGGGCTGGACGTCACCTTCGACACCTACCCCTACCTGCGCGGCAGCACGATCCTGGCGATGGTCGCGCTGCCGTCGTGGATCCCGGCCGCCGACACCGACCGGGCGCTGGAGCTGCTGGAGTCCGAGCCGGTCGACTGGGACTCGGCGCTCTGGCCGCGGATCACCTTCTCCCACGTGCCCGGGGCCGAGTGGGCCGAGGGGCTCTCGCTCCCGGAGGCCGCCGCCAAGGCCGGACTGGAGCCGGGCGAGTTCTGCCGCCGCGTCCTGATCGACACCCGGCTGGAGGCCGGCTGCGTGACGGCCCGCCCCGACGAGGGTCCCGAGGGCGAGGAGTCGGTGCGCGCGATCCTGCGCCATCCGGCGCACACGGGCGGCTCCGACGGCATCTACGTCGGCGGCCACCCCCATCCCCGAGGCTACGGCGCCTTCGCCCGCATGCTGGGCCACCACGTCCGCGAGACCGGCGACTGGACCCTGGAGCAGGCCGCCGTCCACCTCGCCTCCCACCCGGCCCGCCGCTTCGGTCTCGCCGGCCGGGGGCTGGTCCGCGCCGGGCAGACCGCCGACGTCGTCGTCCTCGACTCCGGGGCGGTCTCCGACCGGGCGACCTACGCCGCCCCGCGCACCCTGGCCGTCGGCGTCGGCGACGTCCTCGTCTCCGGCGTCCCCGTCCTGGCGGGAGGAGAGCTCACCGGGGCCACCCCCGGACGGGCGCTGCGGCCCTGAGGATAGGGTCCACCAGAGCGGACGAAGGGGGCATCGCATGAAGGGGATCGTGGATCCCGGCAGGGCAGTCGGATCGTCGCTGTTCGGAGGGGCGTTCAGCTTCCCCGTCATGGTGGCGCACCGCAGCGCGCTGGAGCACAACATCGCGACGCTCGCGGCCTTCGCCGCCGAGCACGGGCTGATGCTGGTCCCGCACGCCAAGACGACCATGTCGCCCCAGCTCGTCCGGGCCCAGCTCGACGCCGGGGCGTGGGGGCTGACGGTCGCCACCCCCAGCCAGGCGCTCACCCTGCGCGAGTTCGGCGTCTCCCGGATCATCATCGCCAACCAGGTCTTCGACCCGGCGGGGCTCGACGCCCTCGCGGCGCAGCTCGCCGAGGACCCGTCGTTCGAGTTCCTCTGCTTCGTGGACTCGGTGGCCGGGGTGGAGACGCTCGCCAAGCACGCCGGGGCCAGGCCGTTCCGGGTGCTGGCCGAGCTCGGGCACGAGGGCGGGCGGGCCGGCAGCCGCACACTCGGCCAGCTGCTGGAGGTCGCCGCGGTGGCGCAGGCGGCCGACGGCGTGGAGCTCGCGGGCGTCGCCGGGTACGAAGGCTCGCTGACGTCGGCCGCGGAGGTGCGGGCCTACCTGCACCGGATGCTGGAGGCGCTGGAGCACCTGCGGGTGCGCGACCCGATCCTGTCGGTGGGCGGGAGCCAGTGGTTCGACGTGATCGGCCGGGAGCTCGCCGCCTGCCAGGCGAGGATCATGCTGCGCAGCGGCGCCTACGTCACCCACGACGACGGCTACTACCGCGAGCGCACGCCCTACACCCGGATCGGGGGCGAGCTGCGGGCCGCGCTGGAGATCTGGGCGCACGTGCTGAGCGTCCCCGAGCCGGGCCTGGCCGTCGTCGGGTTCGGCAAGCGGGACGCCCCCTTCGACGAGGGCCTGCCGGTGCCCCGCGGGGCCGTCGCCGACGCCACGGTGCTCAAGATGCAGGACCAGCACGCGGTCCTGCGGCTCGCGCCGGACTCGAAGGTGAAGCCGGGAGACCTGGTCTCGTTCGGCATCTCCCACCCGTGCACCGCCTTCGACAAGTGGCGGGTCATGCCGGTGGTCGACGACGACTACATCGTCGTCGACCTGATCGACACCTATTTCTGATCTCTGAGCGTTTTCCCCGGTCGCTGATCCCAGCGATTCCCGTTGTTCCCGGTTAACGGTTAAAGGAGTGGTGACATGAGTGGCAAGCAGGAGCTGCGGACCGACGAGGGCGCGGCGCCGGTCGGGGCCTATTCGCAGGGCCTCGTGGTCGGCGACTTCGTCTACACCTCGGGCGCGGGCCCCCTGGACCCCAAGACCGGCGAGGTCGTCGGGGCGGACGTGGCCGAGCAGACCCACCAGGTGATGCGCAACCTGGGCGCGATCCTCGCCGCCCACGGTCTGGGCTTCGACGACGTGGTGAAGTCGACCGTCCACCTCCAGCACCTCAAGCGGGACTTCGCCGCCTACAACGAGGTCTACAAGTCCTACTTCACCCAGCCGTACCCGGTCCGCACGACCGTCGGCTCCGACTTGATGGACATCCTTGTCGAGATCGACTTCGTGGCCTACAAGCCGCGTTAGAGTCTGACCGACTGCGTGGGAGGGCGGCGGCTTGGACAGCTCGCTATACGTCTATGTGGAGGACGTGCGCGGGGAGGGCCTGGACAAGGTCCTCGACCGCATCACCGGATACGGCGTGGCGGGCGTGACCGTGGCCGCTGCCTACCACTGCGCCCGTGACGTCACCCCCCACGGCCGCCCCCGCGTGACGATCCGCAGGGACGGCGCGCACTTCACGCCGCCCGAAGACCTGTTCGGCGAGCTGCGCCTGGTACCGCCCGTCCAGGAGGGCGCCGGGGAGCAGCCGCTGGCGGCGCTGCGCCTGGCCACCGCCGAGCGCGGCCTCAAGCTGCACGGCTGGACCGTCTTCCTGCAGAACACCACGCTCGGTCTGGCCAACCCCGACGTGACCGTGCGCAGTTGCTTCGGCGACCGGGGCTCGCCCGCCGACCTGTGCCCCTCCCACCCGGACGTCCGCCGCTACGCGGTCGCGCTGGGCCGGGCGGTGGCCAGGCAGGGGGTCGACAGCGTGGTCGCCGAGGCGCTGCACTTCGGCACCTTCGGCCACGGCTACCACCACGAGCGCAGCTTCGTCCCGCTCGGGCCGATGGACGTCTTCCTGCTCGGCCTGTGCTTCTGCGACTTCTGCATGCGCCGCGCGGCCGACCTGGGCGTCAACGCCGAGGTGGCGCGCGAGGAGTGCGCCAGGGTCGTGGGCGGCGTGCTCGACGGCGACCCGCCCGCGCAGGGCGAGGTGACCCGGGCGGCGCTGACCGCCTACGCCGGGCCCGAGGTGGTCGCCTACGCGCGGGCCCGCTCGGAGGTGGTGACCTCGCTGGTCTCGGAGGTCTCCACGGCCGTCAGCGCGGAGGGCTCCAAACTGGTCTTCCTCGACGCGACGGGTGCGGTCAAGGGCTACGCCGAGGGCCTGCCCTCGGGAGGGCTCGCCGCGCACGACTCCTGGCAGCTCGGCGTGGACCTGGTCGCCCTCGGCGACCTGGTGCCCTCGCTGGGCGTGCTCGCCTACGCCCGCGACGCCGGCAGGGTCGGCGACGACGTGGGCGCCTACCGCCGCTCGACGGGCAAGGACAAGGAGCTGCGGGTCGTGCTCCGGCCCGGCCTGCCCGACACCGACTCGGCCGACCGGCTCGCCGCCAAGGTCCGGGCCGTCCGGGCCGCGGGGGCCGACGCGGTCGACTTCTACGCCTACGGGCTCATGCCGTACCCGATCCTCGACCGCATCCCGGGCACGCTCGCGGACTGACCGCCGGGTCTGAGTCGATCCGGCTTTGGGTGTGTTCGCGGACCGGCCGCCGGGTCTGAGCCGATCTGGCTCCGGGCGTGCCCGCGGACCGGCCGGGCCCACGCCCGGGGCGCGTTCCCGGACCGCCCGCCCGGGTCCTCAGCGGCGGCCGGCGCGCTCTCGGGTCAGGCCGTCGAGGACCGTGCTCACCGCCTCCGCGGCGAAGCCGTCGTCGAGGGGGAGCCCCCGGAAGACCGTGCGCAGCCACACCGCGCCGGCGAGCAGATCCATGATCAGCATCGGGTCGGCCGTGCCGGGCAGCTCGCCGCGCCGCCTCGCGCGCTCGAAGACGGCCTCCTCTCCGGCGAGCCGGTCGGCGAAGAAACGCTGGACCGCCGCGGCGAGCTCGGGATGGTGTACGGCGGCGCCGAGCGCGGCCACCGCGACGTCGGCCGCCGGGGGCCGCGTGAGCAGCGCGGCCATCCCGTGGACCAGCGCCTCCAGGTCCGTCCTGAGGCTGCCGGTGTCGGGCGGCTCCATCGCGAGCAGGTCGGCCTCGACCAGCGCGGCGGCGAGCAGCGCCGCCTTTGACGGCCACCACCGGTAGATCGTGGTCTTGTTGACCCCCGACCGCTCGGCCACCCCCTCCACGGTCAGCCCCTCGTAGCCCTTGGCGGCGAGGAGTTCGAGCGTCGCCTGGAGGATCTGCTGTTCCTTGCGCGGTGCCATGGGGCCGAGTGTAGCAACGCAACGGTGCGTTGTGTTTCAATAAGTGCAACGCACCGTTGTATTTGGAGGTCAGTGATGCCGCCCGTCGTCCTTGTCCACGGGATCCGCGTCAGCGGGACCATGTGGGGCCCCGTCATGTCCCGCCTCGACCGGCCCTCCGCGGCCGTCGACCTGCCGGGCCACGGGACCCGTCGCGGCGAGCCGTTCTCGATGGACGCGGCGGTCTCGGCTGTGGCCGACGCGATCGACTCCCTCGGCGGACGGGCGCTCGTGGCGGGGCTCTCGCTGGGCGGCTACGTCGGCATCGCCGCCGCCGAGCGCCTCCCCGGGCGGGTGGCCGGGCTGGTGGCCATGGGATGCACGGCCCGCAACGCGTCGACGGCGTGGATCTACCGGTCCGTCGCCGCGCTCGCCGCGCGCGACCCCGCCCGTGCGGACCGGATCAGCTCCCACGTCCTCCGGCGCGTCCTGCCCGGCCCGGCCGGCGCGGCGATGGTGGCGGGAGGGCTGTCGTGCGAGGTGCTGCCGCAGGCCGTCGCGGCCGTCGCCGAGCACGACCAGCTCGCGGCACTGGCCGCCTACCCCGGACGGGTGTGGCTGGTCAACGGCGCCCGCGACCCGTTCCGGAGCGACGAGCGGGCCTTCCTGCGCGCCTGCCGGGACGGGCGGCTGATCCTGATCCCCCGCCGCGGGCACCTGGGCGTGCTGCGGGACCCCGGGCCGCTGGCCCGCCTGCTGGGGGACCTGTGCGATCAGCTCGACCGGCCGGAGAAGGCGGTCGCGGCGCCGAGTCCCAGATAGACGATCCCGCTGAAGCGGCGCAGCAGGTCCGACCGGCCGCGCAGCCGCCCGCCGAGCGCGCCCGCGCCGGCGGCGTAGACCATGTCCGAGATCAGGCCGAGGAGCAGGAGGGTGCCGCCCAGCAGGGCGATCTGCAGCGGCACCGCCCCCGCCTCCGGACGCACGAACTGCGGCAGGAATGCCAGGAAGAACAGGACCACCTTGGGGTTGAGCACGTTGACGACCACGCCTTCGAGGAAGATCGCGCGCAGCGGCTGCGGCGTGGCCTCCTGGGCGGTTAGCTCCTGCTTGCCGGTCAGGGTCCGCACACCCAGATAGACCAGGTAGGCCACTCCGGCCCATTTGATCACGTTGAAGAGCGCGGCGGACCGGGCGATCACGTAGGACAGTCCGGCCGCCGCCGCGGCGATGTGCACCAGGGTGCCGACCTCCACGCCGAACGCGCTCGCCAGCCCGGCGGCCCTGCCCTGGGCGATGGCCCGGGCGGCGATGTAGAGATGGTTGGGGCCGGGCACCAGGACCAGCGCGAGGGACGCCACGATGAAAACCAGGAATGTCGACATGGAGACCATGGCTCCGACATTAGAGGCGCCCTGATCCCCGCCACGAAGGCCATTCGCGGGCGCCGTCGGTGGACCATTCGGCCCGATGTCGGCAGACCGTGACATACTCCCGGCGTGGAGTGGCAGAAAGGGCAAAGTGCTCTGATCGGGCGGTTGGCGGAGCTTGATCGCCTGGTCGCCGTGCTCGACTCGGCAGCCGGCGGGCTGGCGGGGGTGGCCCTCGTGGGGGGCGACGCCGGCATCGGCAAGACCCGGATGGTGACAGAGCTGAGCGAGCGGGCCGAGGCGGCCGGCTTCGCCGTACTGGTCGGGCAGTGCGCCGAGCTCGGCGACGCGCTGCCGTACCTCCCGCTGGCGGACGCCCTGCGCGACGCGCGGGGTGAGCTGCGCGCGGCGCTCGACGCCCGGCCCGTCCTCGGGCGGCTGCTGCCCGGCGGCACCGACCTCGGCCCGGAGACCGCCTCCGCCCTCACCCAGCAGCAGCTCTTCGGCTCGATGCTGGGGTTCCTGGCCGCGCAGCCCGTGCTGCTGGTCCTGGAGGACCTGCACTGGGCCGACCAGTCCACCCGCGACCTGCTGGTCTTCCTCAGCCGGATGCTGCAGACCGAGCGCGTCTGCCTGGTCGGCACCTACCGGACCGACGACCTCCACCGGCGCCACCCGCTGCGCCGGGTCCTGGCCGAGCTCAAACGTCTCCCCCTGGTGACGGCGGTCGAGCTGAGCCCGCTCGACCGCGGTGAGATGGCCGACTACCTGACCTCCCTCGGCGGCGGCGACGCCCGGATGATCGGCGAGGTCGTCGACCGGGCCGAGGGGAACCCGTTCTACGCCGAAGAGCTCCTGGAGGCCGCGATCGAGGGCTCCTCGATGACCGACGGCCTGACCAGCCTGCTGCTCTCCCGGGCGGAGCTGCTGTCCGACGCCGCCCAGCAGGTGCTCCGGGGGGCCGCCGTCGCGGGCCGGCGGGTCGACCACGACCTGCTCCGGGAGGCCTCCGGCCTGGAGGAACTGGCCTTCGAGGAGGCCATGCGGGAGATCGTCTCACGCGGGCTGCTCCGCCCCAGCGGGGAGTACGGCTACGCCTTCCGGCACGCCCTGCTCCAGGAGGCCGTCTACACCGACCTGCTGCCGGGCGAGCGGACCCGCATGCACTCCGCGTTCGCCCGCCTGCTCACCGCCCGCAGCGGCGCCGCCGCCGAGCTCGCCTACCACTATCTGGCCGGGCACGACCTCGCCGAAGCCCTGTCCGCCTCGGTCGAGGCGGGCCGGCGGGCCGAGCGGCTCGGCGCCCCCGCCGAGGCCCACCGCCACTTCGAGCAGGCGCTCGGCCTGTGGGACCGGGTCCCCGGCGCCGAAGCCCTGGCCGGGATGGACCGCGTCCGGCTCGTGCTGCGCACCGCCGCCGCGGCGGCCGACATGGGAGACAACCACCGGGCCACCGCCCAGGTGCGGGAGGTCCCCCCGACGGCCGAGTCCTTGGAAAGGCTCGCCTACTACCTCTACGACTCCGACGACGTGCCGAAGGCGATCGTGGCCGCCGAGGCGGCCGTGGCCGCGGCCCCGCCCGGGACCGCCGCCCTCGCCAAGGCGCTGGCCACCCTCTCCCGCACGCTCAGCTGGGGCCCGCGGCACGCGGAGGTCAGGCCCCTCGCCGACCGCGCGCTGGAGGTCGCCAGGGCCACGGGGGCGAGCGACGCGGAGAAGGGGGCGATGATCGTGCTGGCCTCCTGCGCGGAGTTCGAGGGCGACCGCGCCCTGGCGGAGGAGCTGTTCGGATCGGTCGCCGTCCAGGGCTCCGGCGACCTGGCCATGGACCTGCGCGCGATCTTCCACCACGCCCGGACCCAGTTCGAGCGCGGCTCCATGGCCACCGCCGCCGTGACCGCCGATCGAGGTGTGCGGCTGGCCATGGAGTCCGGGCTCTCCTGGAGCACCTACGGCACCGACCTGCGCTTCCTCCAGTTCCTGATCCACTACATGGCGGGGGAGTGGACGCAGGCCCGGGAGACGGCGGCCGGGTTCGGCGTGCGCGTCGGCAAGATCCCCGAGGCCATCCTCTCCTCCTTCGCGCTGTTCATCGAGGTCGCCATGGGGACGCCCGCGGTCGAGGAGCGGCTGACCTGGCTCCGGCCGTTCTGGTCGGACGCCCTGGTCGCCTACATGTCCCGGGGCATGGCCGCCGAGCACGCCCTCTGGCGGCAGGACCCCGGGGCCGCCCTGGAACACGCGACCGCGGTCCTGGGAGCCATGGACCCCGCCGACGCCGGCAACATCCGCATCGGCGCGGTCGCCCTCTGGGCGCTGGCCGACCTGGGCCGTACCGACGGCGCCGACGAGCTGCTCGCCCGTGCGCGGCGGGCGGCCCGGCCGGGGATGGGGTTCGAGGGGCGGGCCTGGCTGGCCCGGGCGGAGGCCGAGTGGCACCGCGTGCACGGCCGTGCCGACGTGGAGGCGTGGCGTGCGGTGGTCGAGGCGTTCGACGTCGGGTTCGTCTACGAGGCCGCGCGCGCCCGGTGGCGGCTGGCCGAGGCGCTGCTCGCCTCGGGCGGACGCGCCGAGGCGCTGAAGGAGTGGGAGCGGGCCGTCGCGGACGCCACGTCACTGGGCGCCAAGCCGCTGGGCGAGGCCCTGGCGGAGCTGGGCCGCCGGGCCCGGTTCACCTCGGCGCAGCCGGGTGTGCTCACCGGCCGGGAGCAGGAGGTGCTCACGCTGGTGGCCGAGGGCCTGCCCAACCGCGAGATCGGCGAGCGGCTGTTCATCGCGCAGAAGACGGTGAGCGTGCACGTGTCCAACATCCTGGGCAAGCTCGGCGTCTCCTCCCGCACCCAGGCCGCCGCCCTGGCCCGTAAGGAGGGACTGATCTAGCCGCTGCGGGTGGCCAGCGCCAGGTCGCGGACGACCTGGATGAGCTCGGCCGGGTCGAACGGCTTGGTGAGATAGGCGTCGACCCCGATGCCGAGCCCCCGGCGCTTGTCGTCCTCCTGCGCCCGCGCGGTGATCAGGACCACCTTGATGTGCCGGGTCCCCTTGTCGCCGCGCAACCTGGTGGCGGTCATCCACCCGTCCAGCCGGGGCATCATGACATCCAACGTGATCACGTCGGGCATCACGTCGAGCACCCGGTCCAGGCAGTTCTGCCCGTCGTAGGCGGTCTCCACCTGGAACCCCTCCAGGGTCAGGTTGACCGCGATCAGCTGTCGGATGACCTCGTCGTCATCCACCACCAATACCTTGCCCAGAACCTCGCCCACGGCCGTGAGGCTAACTCTTCGGAGCCGGGTCACGCGCGGTTTTCGGCGGATGCGTACGGACGACTGTCCACCGAGGGCAGGTCCCGAAGGGGCGGAGACCGGTTTCCCGGGGATGCCGCAGGTTCCCCGATCTTCCCCTGGGCCGTCACCCGAGCCTCCTCCACAGGAGGCCCGGGCAGGGGCGGTGAGGGGTCTCCGGGCGGGGTGGGGGAGTTGTGGGCGGTGAGGGGTCTCCGGGCGGGCGAGGGAGCTTACGGCAGGCGGGATGGACGGGACGGTGATGATCCCTCGTTACGCGTCCTCGGACCCGCAGTTTCTCCTTGGATCACCCTCCACTTGGATCACCCTCCACGGCTGTGGACAGCCCGCTGGGCGTCCACAGAATCCGGTTCGGCTCCTTGGGGAAGGCCCCGTCCCGCACATCCTGAGGCCTCGATCGTTCATCGAGCCCAGGGAGGGCACGCATGATCACGACAATCCTCACCGCCACCGTCCTCATGGCGACCCTCGCGGGGAGCCCCGAAGTGCCCGCGGCCCGCCCCTGCGCGCAGGCCGCCGAGGGCTGGAGGCGGCTGCTGGCCGAGATGGAGCTGCCGGCCGGACTCCGGAGGTGGCTCGGAGAAAGGGGCCGGGCCGCGCTCACCGGCGCCTGCGAGGCCGCCCGCACAGGCTCGGGTTCCCCGCCCCGGGCCGGCCAGGCCGCGACGGACAGTGCCCTCTCCGCCACGGGAGGCGCCCTCTCCGCCATGGGCGGTGCCCGACCCACGAGCGCCTCCGGCACCCCCGGAGACGCCGTCCCTCCGGGTTCCGGGTCTCCCGATGTCACCGTCCCTCCGGCCTCCGGGTCTCCCGATGTCACCGTCCCTCCGGGTTCCGGGTCTCCCGATGTCACCGTCCCTCCGGCCTCCGGGTCTGCTGGGGGTGCCGTCCTTTCCGGCTCCGGATCCTCCAGGGGCGCTGCCTCCATCTCCGAGTCTCCCGACGTCACCGTCTCCTCCGGCTCCGGGTCTGCTGGGGGTGTCGTCCCCTCCGCCTCCCCTGATGTCGCAGCCCCCTCCAGCTCTCCGCCTCCCTCGCGAGTCCGCCAGCCGGCCGTCGTCTCCTCCGCGGAGCCGGAGGTGTCTCCTTCCCCGGCTGCCTCCTCTCGCCCCTCGGCCGCCCCCTCTTCCCGTCCCTCGGCCACGCCCTCTCGGCAGCCGGACAGGCCGTCGCCGGGGCAGACGGCGGCGGCCGCGGCGCTCCGCCAGATCGGCAGGCCGTACGTCTGGGGCGGAGGCTCGACCGCGGGGCCGACCGGCGGCGGCTTCGACTGCTCCGGCCTCGCCCTGCACGCCTGGTCCAGGGCGGGAGCCGCGCTCACCCACTACACCGGCAGCCAGTTCAGGCAGGGGCGTCGCGTGCCGTTCTCCCAGCTCCAGGCCGGAGACCTGGTCTTCTTCGGCGGCGGCACCGGAGACCCCACCCATGTGGGCGTCTACGTGAAGGACGGCGTCATGGTGCACGCCCCCAAGCGCGGTGACGTCGTCAAGACGACGGACTTCGCCGCCTCCGCCTACTACCGCTCGCGCTACCGAGGGGCGGTCCGCCCAACCCCCCGGACGACCACCAGGTAAAGACCGACGCCCCCAGATCACCGACTTCGCGCTGCGAGTGTCTGTTCACCTCAAGATGCTGGTAATCTAATCACTCGTTGGCCCCCTTAGCTCAGGGGATAGAGCACCGGCCTCCGGAGCCGGGAGCGCAAGTTCGAATCTTGCAGGGGGCACACCAGCCAGGCCGACCCGAACATGGGTTGATCTGCAGCTAGAACGCCGAAACGGGCGGGACTCCAGTCTCACGGAGTCCCGCCCGTTCTCGTTGACGCTCACTGGCTGTGGACCAGGTGTGGACCATGATCATGTCGCTGCTCACCCACGCGAGCTCGTGACCGCGTCCGAGGCAGGCCAGTCCCACGTCTCACACCACGGGTGCTCGGCCGTAAGGCCGCCGGCCTTCGCGACGGTCGAACGGCCCCCAGCCGCGCTGAGAGCCGTTCGCCGCGTCCAGGGAGCGGGAGATCAGACGCCGAACGCCGCCGGGTAGCGGATGACGCCGCTCGGGACCGGCCGTTCAGGGTCGAGGGCGAGCGCCATCATGTACTTGTCCTCGACGTCGAAGGGCGGGCGGATGCCGTACCCGGAGGCCGGGGTGAAGCCGAAGCGCGGGTAGTACTCGGCGTGGCCGAGCACAACCACCAGGTTCTCGCCCTGCTCGCGGGCGGCGCGCAGAGCGGCGCGGATGGCGGCGGAACCCGCGCCCCGCCGCTGATGTTCGGGCTTGACGGCGCACGGGCCCAGGGCGAGGGCGGGTGAGTCGCCGACGTGGCAGCGGGTGAGCAGCGCGTATCCGGCGAGATCGCCGCCGGGGGCCTCGGCCAGCCAGGACATGCCGGGCAGCCACGCCTGCGGGTCGGCCCGCAGCGCCTCGATGAGGTCGGCCTCGTGCGGGCTGGGGAAGGCAGCAAGGTTGATGTCGCGGATGGCGGCGACGTCGCCGGCGCTCTCGGGGCGGGTGGTCCAGGAAGGGGTCATGGTCGGGTCCGTCTCCTTGTCCTTCTGCGGATGCAGGACATAGCCGGTGTACTGGTAGTCCGCGCCGTGCTCGCGGCGCATGGTGATCTCTTGCAGGGTGGACGCGACCGCCTGGCGCATCCCGGGTACGGCCAGGTCGGCCGCGTGGGCGCGCTGTGACAGCGGCGTGTAGTACTCCTCGAACCAGTCGCGGTCGGGGAGCGGATACGCCGCGGCGACGGCATACCCCGCGGCGTGCGCCGCGGCGATGTTGCGCTCCCGTGTGCGCAGCGGATACGCCTGATCCCAGAACGCGCGGGCTTCGGCGGAGGGGGAGTCGGTGCTCCATTCGCATTCGGTGACGACCAGCCGGCCACCCGGGGCGAGCAGCCGCCGCCAGGAGCGCAGCGCGGTGTCGAAGCCGATGATGTACGCGGATCCTTCGGCCCAGATCAGGTCGGAGCTCCCGTCCGGGAAGGGCAGGTCCGCCATCGACGCCCGTACGGTGTGGACGACGAGGCCGCGGTCGGCGGCGGTCCGTGCCAGTCCGTCGAGGTACGGCTGATGCAGGTCGACCGCGGTGACCTCGGCGCCGGCCTGGGCCAGCACCAGTGAGGAGCGGCCCGGCCCGCAGCCGATGTCCAGCACGCGCGGGCGCGGCGCCAGCGGCCCGGCCAGGGACAGCAGGTGGCGGGTGGTCGCGTCGGAGCCGGGGCCTTGACGTGCCAGGTTGTCGTGCAGGGCGAAGAGCGCCGCCACTGTGGGGTCGCCGATCGGGTCGTGCGGGCTTTCGGGCATGGTGGCGCGGGCTCCTGGTGGACGATGAGCGGTCGGGGAGGTCGGTGGGACGCGGCCGGTCATGGCTGCTGGTCCCGGAACCTGTAGGTGGCGCGCAGATGACTGGTGATGGCCTTCTGCCGGTTGACGCGCTCGTCGCGCAGCCGGGCATCGGTACGTGAGGCCGCCCAGGCGTTCTCCCGTTGCAGCTTGCGGTAGCTGCGCAGGCGACGTTCGGGCAGCTCACCCGCCGCGATGGCGGCCTGGACCGCACATCCTGGCTCGGTGCCGTGGGCGCAATCGCCGAAGCGGCAATACGCGGCGAGGTCTTCGATCTCGGCGAAGACCTGCTCCAGGCCGTCGGCGGCGTCGTGCAGGCTGATCCCGCGCAGGCCGGGCGTGTCGATGAGGACCCCGCCGCCGGGCAGGGGGAGCAGCTCGCGGCGGACGGTGGTGTGGCGGCCCTTGCCGTCCTGCGCGCGTACCGTGCCGGTGGCCAGCAGCTCCTCGCCGAGCAGTGTGTTGCCGAGGCTGGACTTGCCCGCACCCGAGGGGCCGAGCAGCACGGTGGTGCCGCGCACCAGCGCGGCCAGCACGTCGATGTTGTGACCCGTGGCGACGCTGGTGACCAGGATGTCCACGCCAGGTGCCAGCGCGCCGGCCTCGGCGTGGACGGCCTCGGGATCGTGGGCCAGATCCGCCTTGGTCAGGACGATCACCGGCTGCGCCCCGCTCTCCCAGGCCAGGGCGAGCAGCCGCTCCAGTTTGGCCGCGTCCAAGGGCGTGGCCAAGGACAGGGCGATGACGACCGTGTCGACGTTGGCGGCGAGCACCTGCCCGTGGGAGGACCTGGACGCCGACGAGCGCACGATCGCGCTGTGCCGCGGCAGCAGCGCCACCAGGTGCGGCTCGGCGCCCGGGCGCAGCGCGGCCCAGTCGCCGGTGCAGGGAGTCAGGAGCGGGTCGGGCGGGTACGGCGCGGCGAACGTGGCCCGTGTCGGGCCCGACACGGTGATCGCCGTGCACAGGCCGCGATCGACCCGGGAGACCCGGGCCGGCACGAGGCCCGCTCCGTGATGTTCGGTGAAGGTTCGGTCGAGTGCGTCGGTCCACCCGTACCGGGACAGGCCGGATGGATCGGTGTATGTGTGTGGCAACGTGAGACCCTTGCGGAGAAGGGGCCCCGACGAGACGCGGACATCACCCCGCCCGCTGAGCCGGGTGGCTCAAGGCCGGGGGGAAGAAGTGGGTCAGACCGGGGCCCGGGACGTGAGGTTGGCCCGGGCGCTGCGCATGGCAGCGGTCTTCACCGCGGTCATCAAACCTCACCTCCCTCCCACGCCGATCCGATACCGAACGGACGGCAGCCTAGCACCCCGGTCAGGGGAGTTGTACCGCTGCCGTACCCGCGCGGGCCCTGGCCGGGCGGCCGCGTTGACGGTGTACTTGCAGTTCCTGGAGCCGCGTCATCAGGTCGAGCCGCACAACGGTCACAGGACCGCGTACCCGGTACTTCCCGGGAAACCGGTGCTCAGTGCGGCCTGCTTGCCCGCGTCGAATTCCGTCCGGAGCCGGTTGGGTCCGGCGTCGATCCGGCGGTGGGGTAGTCGGCCGAGCGGCTCACGTCGGCCCATTTCTCGGTTTCGGCGGCGCGGATCTCGGCGGCTTTCCGGGCGGAGGCAACGGCGTCGCTGCCGAGGAGGAGCCGTCGGGGTGGGTCGTCGTCGCGGACGACGTCGATGATGATCCTGGCGGCACGGGCGGGGTCGCCGGGCTGGGTGCCGTCGGTGTCGCGTCGGTAGCGGTGGATGGCGCCCACGGTCTGCTCGTAGTCGGGGCCGACGGGGTGGATCTCCATGGAGGAACCCTGCCAGTCGGTGCGGAACGCGCCTGGCTCGACGATGACGACCTTGATGCCGAAGGGGGCGACTTCGCTGGCGAGGACTTCGGAGAAGCCTTCGACGGCGAACTTCGCGGTCTGGTAGGCCCCCATTCCCGGGGTGCCGCCGACGCGCCCTCCGATGGAGGAGAACTGTACGAAGACTCCTGATCGTTGGGCGCGCAGGACGGGCAGGGCGGCCCGTGTGACGTTCACGACGCCGAAGAGGTTGGTCTCGATCTGGGCGCGGAAGTCGTCTTCGGCCATCTCCTCGATCGGTGCGCTGTTGCCGTAGCCGGCGTTGTTGACGATCACGTCGAGGCCGCCGAAGGTGTCGGTGGCCTCCTTGACCGCTCGGGAGGCTGCGGCGGCGTCGGTGACGTCGAGTGCGACCGCCCGTATCCGGTCGCCGTGACGGGCCGGCAGGTCGTCGAGTCGCTTGGGGCTGCGCGCGGTGGCGATGACCTGGTCGCCTGCTTCAAGGACGGCCTCGGTGAGGTGGCGTCCGAAGCCGCGTGACGCTCCAGTGATGAGCCATGTCTTGGCCATGGGTGTTTCCTCCGCCCGGCATTCTTTAACTGTCACATCAACGTAGCAGTTATAGATATAAAGTTCGCATTATGTGACACAAATCTCTTCATGTGCTGCAGAGGAAGCCCGTCGTCAGTCCTGGTGACAACGCCGCTCCTCGGGTAGGTCAGGGGTTCCTGTCTCCTCGGCTGTGCTGGTCCCGGTACGTCTCGAGCAGCCGCAGCCACACCTCGCTGATGGTGGGGAAGGGCGGTACGGCGTGCCAGAGGCGTTCGACGGGGATTTCGCCGGTGATCGCCACGGTGGCGGAGTGGAGGAGCTCGGCGACGCCCGGTCCGGCGAAGGTGGCGCCGACGACGGTGCGGCGATCGGGGTCGATCAGGACGCGGGCCCTGCCACGGTAGTCCGGGTCGTGCTGGAGGGCGCCGGCGACGTGGCCGAGGTCGTAGTCGACGACGTCGACGCGGCGGCCGGTGCGCCGGGCTTCGATGGTGGTGAGGCCGACGCCGGCGACCTCGGGGTCGGTGAAGACGACCTGGGGTACGGCGGCGGTGTCGGCGGTGCCGGCGTGAGGGCTCCAGCGTCCGGTGTCGAGCGGGGTGCCGCAGGCTCGGGCGGCGATGACGGCGCCGGCGATGCGGGCCTGATACTTGCCCTGGTGGGTGAGCAGGGCCCGCCGGTTGACGTCGCCCACGGCGTAGAGCCAGTCGCCCGGGGTGGCGGTGACGGTGAGGGTGTCGTCGGTGGTGAGCCAGCCTCCGGGGGGCAGGCCGACGGTCTCGAGGCCGATGTCGCCGGTGCGGGGCGCGCGGCCGGTGGCGAAGAGGATCTCGTCCGCGGTGAGCCGGCTGCCGTCGGAAAGGGTGATGCGGACCTCGCCGCCCGTGCGGGCAGCGGTGGCGACGGTCACGCCGAACCGCAGGTCGGTGCCCGCTCCGCGCAGGCGGTCGGCGACGAGTCCGCCGGCGAAGGGTTCCATCTGGGGCAGCAGGCGGGTGCCGCGGGCGAGGAGGGTGACCTGGGTGCCGAGGGCCTGCCAGGCGGTGGCCATCTCGGTGGCCACGACGCCCGCGCCGACGATGAGGAGCCGTCCGGGCGGCTGCGGGGCGCTGGTGGCTTCGCGGCTGGTCCAGGGGCGCAGGGCGGCGAGTCCGGGCAGGTCGGGGAGGGCGGCGCTGCTGCCTGTGCACAGGGCCACGGCGTGCCGGGCCCGCAGGTGGACGGTGCCGCCGTCGGGGGTGGTCACGGCCACGCGTCGTGGCCCGTCAAGGCGGCCGTGGCCGCGTCGGAGGTCGATGCCGGCCGTCTTGAGCCATTCGACCTGGCCGTCGTCGCTCCAATGCGCGGCCATGCGGTCGCGATGCGCCAGTACGGCGGCGGCGTCCAGTGGTCCGGCGGCGGCCGGGGCCAGGCCGGGTACCCGGCCGGCGTCGGCACGCAGGAGAGCGGGCCGCAGCAGGGCCTTGCTCGGTTCGCACGCCCAGTACGAGCATTCGCCGCCGACGAGCTCGCTTTCCACGATGACGGTGCTCAGTCCGGCGGCGGTGGTCCGGTCGGCGACGTTCTCGCCGACCGGACCGGCCCCGATCACGACCACGTCATAGGTACGGGTGTCTTCGCTGGTCACTGGTCCTCCATGGGTGGCCTTGTCTCGGGGTGCCGTCGGTCAGCGGCCGGGCAGCCGTTCGGTGATCTCCTGCAGGAACCAGCGGTTGCCGTCAGGGTCGGTGAACGAGGCGAAGGAGCCGTAGCTGGCACGCTGCGGGTGCGGGCCCATGACACGGCCGGTCTCGCCGGCCTGGTGGAAGGCGCCGGTGGCGTCGTGGAACGGACCGGTGACGTCGACGCCGAGGCCGGCCAGTTCCTTGTGGGCCTGCTCGATGTCGGACACGATCAGGTGCAGCCCCTGGACCGTTCCGGGTTCGGCGTCGGTGAGGCCGTCGCCGAAGATGATCGAGCAGGCGGAGCCGGGGGGAGTGACCTGAATGATCCGGTAACCGTCGTTGATGGGGAAGTCCGCGTCGAGGCGGAAGCCCAGCCGCCGGGTGTAGAAGTCCTTGGCGCGGTCGACGTCGGATACGGGCAGGACGACGACTTCGAGCTTCATGTCCATGGTTGTGATCTTCCTTTCGGCCCGGTGCTATCGGGTGGCGCGTGCGGCCTTCTCGATGACGCCGGCCACGGTCTTCGGCTGGGAGACGGCGACGGAGTGGGAGGCGCGTACTTCGATGGAGTGTGCGTGGGCGCGCTTGGCCATGTAGCGCTGGACTTCGACGGGGATGTTGAGGTCCTGGGTCGTGATGACCGCCCAGGTGGGCCTGTCCTTCCACGCGGTGGCCTCGGTCTTCTCCTCCAGGGCGGACTGGGCGATGGGCCGCTGGGTGGCGGCCATGAGGGCCGCGGTGCCGGCCGGTACGTCGGCGGCGAACTGGTGGTGGAACTTGCCGGGCTTGATGTACAGGTCGGTTCCGGTGGTGCCGTCGGGGAGGGTGAAGGGGGCGGGGTCGAGGGTGCCGGGGAGTGTGGAGCCGGGGTACTTGCCCGTCAGCTCCAGGGCGGTCTCGCCGGGGGCGGGCAGGAAGGCGGCAACGTATACGAGGGCCTTGACCTGGGGGTCGTTCGCGCCGGCGACGCTGATGACCGAGCCGCCGTAGGAGTGCCCGACAAGGATCTTGGGTCCGGCGACGTGGTCGAGGACGCTGCGGAGCGCGGCCGCGTCGTTGGCCGGTCCGCGCAGCGGGTTGGCCGGGGCGACGACGGGGTAGCCGTCCGCGCGCAGCTCTTCGATCACCGCGTTCCAGCTGGAGGCGTCGGCGAAGGCGCCGTGCTCCAGCACGATGGTCGGCTTGGCCGGCTTGGCCGGCTTGTCCGACGCGGAGGCGGGCGTGGCGGCGGCGGCGGTGAGGAGACCGATCGCGAGCGTCGACAGGGCACCCAGCATGAGCCGCCGGCTGCGTACACCCTTGATGCTGACCACGATTTTCCCCTTTCAGGAGGCTTCAGACGGAGGTGGTGGATCTGCTGCCATCACTGTCGTCAGAGAAGGACCGTGGTCACATCCGTCACTTGACGGTCAGTCACGACGGGTCGGCCGAGCCGTCGTCCAGTACCGCGACGGTGCTGGTCGACGGGCTGTCTCGCTTCACACGGCGGCCGGGTGCGCGTGTGCGCGCCTCAGCGCGTTAAGCCGTTCGACTCTTCAGTCGGGACGTGAGCACGGACGGCACCGCCCAGCCGTGGGCCGCGAAGTGCGTACATGTCCCCGTATGTGCCCGCCGGCCTGCGCCGCGACGTGTGTGACGTGCTCCCGGAGCGGCTCGCCGATGCTGACCGTCAACTGACTGATGTGCCGGTCCCGGCCGCGAACGACAGTGAGACGCACCGCGACAGCCGATGACCCGGTACTTCAGCGAGAGGAACGTCATGAAACGCCTTCTGATCATCTTCGCGGCCGGAGTGCCGCTGGTGGCGGCGTGCCTGCCGGCCGCGGCTTCGGCCGGCACCGCGCGCTCCGCCACCGCCCCGTTCACGTGCTCGTCCATCTCCGTGAACGCTCCGGCCGGCACCGCGGTGGAGTCCGTGACGGCGGTGAGCCGGGAGGCGGGCACCGTGACCGTCCCTCCGGTGCCGCCGTTGACCGACGTGGTCGAGATCCCGGACGTGCCGGCCTACTGCGATGTCACGGTCACGCTCACCCACCCGGGCGTCGGCGACCACGCCAAGGTGCGGATCTGGCTGCCCGGGACGGGCTGGACCGGCCGTTTCCAGGCGTTGGGCGGCAGCGCCTTCGCCGCCGGCGACTACGGCGCGGGCCTGGCCGGCGCGGTCAAGAGCGGCTACGCCGCCGCGACCACCGACGCCGGCGTCGGCACGTACCTGGATACCAGCTGGGCCCTGAGAAGTGACGGCGAGGTCGACACGGCGCTGCTGAAGAACTTCGCCGACCGGTCCCAGCACGAGATGGCGGCCGTCGGCAAGCAGGTGGTCAACGAGGTCTACGGCAGGCCCGTCTCCTACTCGTACTGGAACGGCTGCTCCACCGGCGGCCGTCAGGGCTACATGGAGGCCCAGCGCCACCCCGGCGACTTCGACGGCATCCTGGCCACCGCTCCGGCGATCAACTGGGACGAGTTCGAGGTCGCGACCCTGTGGCCGCAGGTGGTGATGAACGAGGAGGACACCTTCCCCTCCCCCTGTGAGTTCAGCGCCTTCAACGAGGCCGCCGTCAAGGTCTGCGACCCGCTCGACGGTGCTCCCGACGGGCTGATCGGCGACCCCGCCACGTGCGCCTTCGACCCGCGCCGGCTCATCGGCAAGCGCGTCGAATGCGACGGGAAGCAGGAGACCATCACCGCGGCCGACGCCGCCGTCGTGCGCAAGATCTGGGCCGGCCCCCGCACCCCGTCCGGTAGGAAGTTGTGGTCGGGCATCCCGATCGGAGCCGGCTTCGACCTCGCCGGCACCCGCGTCGACACGGACGGGAACCGCGTGGGCGCGCCGTTCCCCGTACCGGCCACGTGGGTCTCGACGTTCCTGAAGCGGCAGCCCTCCTACGACCTCTCGACGATCACCTACGCCGGGTTCGCCGAGCTGTTCGAGCAGTCCCAGGCCGAGTACGACACGATCATCGGCACCGACGACCCTGACCTGTCGGCCTTCCGCAGGTCCGGCGGCAAGCTCCTCACCTGGCACGGCCAGGCCGACCAGCTGATCCCCACGCAGGGCACCGTGGACTACCGCCGGAGGGTGGAGCTGGCCATGGGCGGTGCGCGCCGGGTCGACGACTTCTACCGGCTGTTCCTGGCGCCGGGCGTCGCCCACTGCGCCGGCCCCACGAGCACCGGCCCCGTGCCCACCGACGCCCTCGGCGCCCTGACGGCCTGGGTCGAACAGGGCCGGGCCCCGCAGACGCTGAGCGCCGCCATCACGGACTCCTCCGGCAAGACGGTGACGCGCGAGTTGTGCCGGTACCCGTCCGTCTCCCGCTACATCGGCCACGGCGACCCGGCCGACGACGGCAGCTACTACTGCGCCCCCGTCCGGCACTGACGACCATCCACTCGTCTGGAGAAGGCCACCCACCATGAACACGAAGTCATCCGGAACGTCATCCCTGCTCAAGCTGTACCTGGGCCGTGGAGTCCTGGCCGTGGCGTGGGCCGCGGTGTTCGCCTCCGCGCACGACCCCATCGATGCCCTGGCGATCACCCTGCTGGTCGTCTATCCGCTGATGGACGCGGCGTCGTCGCTGATCGACCTGCGTGCGCTCCCGGACGGATCGGAGCGTCGCCTGACGCTGTTCAACGGGGTGCTCAGCACTCTGGCCGCCGTCGGCGTCGGCCTGGCGGGGGCGGGCGGGGTGGCGGCGGTGCTGCACGTGTTCGGTGCCTGGGCCGTCGTCTCCGGTGCGGCGCAGATGCTGGTCGGGCTGCGGCGGCGCGGCCCGGAGCTGGGCACGCAGTGGCCGATGCTGATCGCGGGCGGTCTGTCGTTCCTCGTGGGCATCTTCTACAACATCCAGGCTCTCGGGGACGACGCCTCGCTCGACGTGCTGTCGGTCTACGCCACCGGCGGCGGCGTCTTCTTCATCATCCAGGCCGGGCTGCTGGCCTGGCGTGCCCGCCGGCGGCAGACACAGACCGTCTGACGGAACCAGCGGAAACACACCGACAGCCTGCCGGATCGCATCCGGCAGGCTGTCTCGGCATTTCAGGTAATGGTCAGAAGTGGTCCACGTCGACGACGGCCTGCGCGAAGGCCGTGGGCGCTTCCTGCGGCACGTCGTGGCCGATGCCCTCCAGGGTGCGGTGTCCGTAGGCGCCGGTGAACATGTTCCGGTACGACGAGCCGTCGCCCGGCGGCGCCGTGAAGGGGTCGCGCTCGGCGTCCAGGGTGATGGTCGGCACCTTGATGGTCGGCCGTGCGGCGAGCCGCTTCTCCAGACCGTCGTAACGGCGCTCCCCGTCGGCCAGGCTCAGCCGCCACCGGTAGTTGTGGATCACGATGGCGGCGTAGTCGGGGTTCTCGAAGGCCGCGGACGTGCGCTCGAAGGTGGCGTCGTCGAAGTCCCACGTCGGGGAGACGGTGTCCCAGATGAGCCGGGTCAGGTCGTGGCGTTTGGCCGAGTCCTCCATGGCCTTCCTGCCCCGCTCGGTGGCGAAGTAGTACTGGTACCACCAGGCGTGTTCGGCCTTCGGCGGCAGCGGCTCGAGGTTGGCCTCGAGGTTCGTGATGAGGTAGCCGCTCACCGACACCAGGGCCTTGCACCGCTGCGGCCACAGGGCCGCGATGATGTCGGCGGTCCTCGACCCCCAGTCGAAGCCGGCGAGCACGGCCTTGTCGATCTTCAGGGCGTCCATCAGGGCGATGATGTCGAGTGCGATCGCCGACTGCTGGGCGTTGCGGAACGTCTTCGAGGACAGGAACCGCGTCGTGCCGTGACCGCGCAGGTAGGGAACGATCACCCGGTAGCCCTGCGCCGCCAGCAGCGGGGCGACGTCGACGAAGCTGTGGATGTCGTACGGCCAGCCGTGCAGGCAGATGACCGCGGGCCCGTGGGCCGGGCCCGCCTCGGCGTAGCCGATGTCCAGCAGCCCGGCCCTGACCTGCTTCAGCGAGGCGAAGGACGTGTGCGTGCCGGGCGTGACCGCCGGCAACGTCGGGGCCGCCCCACGCCTGGTGGCGGAGGCGGCCGGGAAGGCATGCACGCCCGCCAGCGAGGCGACTGCCGCGCCGGTGGCCAGACCGAGGGTCTTGCCGAAGGTGCGCCTGTTGATCATGTGGAATCCTCCGTGTCGTGTCGCGGGGAATGCGGCGTCTCTCACTGTTTCCGGCAGGGGGATCCGGTACATCAGTCACATGACGGTGAGACACGGCGGACGGCAGCCGTGCCGGCCACGCGGAACCCTCCCCGGAGCGCGGCGTCCCGGCGGACCGCGCCGGACCGGCGACGCAAGGCGGACAGGAACATTGAGTCATTCGACTGTTCCCGCCCCGGACGCATCTGGAAGATCCTTGGATCACGGCCCGTACGACCTGGTCCTGAGCCTTTCCGGAGGATCCGTGAACCCCACTCCCGTCGTCTTCATCCATGGCGCGTGGCTCCACGCGTCGTCGTGGGATTCATGGAACGAGCGCTTCTCCAGTTTCGGTTTCGCCGTCTGCGCGCCGGGCTGGCCGGGAGAGCACGCCACGGTGGACGAGGCCCGACGGCACCCCGAGACGTTCCACGAGCTGGGGCTCGACGCGCTCACGGATCACTACGCGCGCATCGTCCGGTCCTTCGACACCCCGCCCGTGGTCGTCGGCCACTCGGTGGGCGGGCTCATCGCGCAGCACCTCCTCGGCGCGGACGCGGGCCGTGCCGCGGTCGCCATCGCCCCCGTCCCGGTCGACCACGTGACCTCCCCGGCGCCTGGGGAACCGTGGCCGGTGTCGATGGACGCCGGGAGGTTCCGGCGGCTGTTCGCCAACGCGGTCACCGAGCAGGAGTCGGCCGAGCTGTTCGAGCGTCACGTCGTTCCCGGGCCGCGCCGGCTGCTGGCCGAGCTGGGACACGGCGGTGCCGTACGGCACCCGCGGGCGGTCGTGGACCACGGCAACACCGGCCGCGGCCCGCTGCTGCTGATCTCGGGGCAGGAGGACCGGCTGGTGCCCGATCACGTCACCCGGGCCGCGTACAAGTTGTACAGCGACTCGACGGCCACCAGCGGCCTCAAGCAGTTCCCGGACCGGGCCCATTCGCTGGTCGTCGACAGCGGCTGGCGGGCGGTCGCCGACCACGTGCTGGTCTGGCTCGCCGAGCGAGGGGTACGCGCCGACCCGTCGAAGTGGTGAAGGGGGCTCACGCGTCGCCGCCGTCGCCGACCTTGCCCAGAGCGTCGCGCAGCGCGGCACGCGTGGTGACGCCCAATTTCGGGAAGACGCGGTAGAGATGGGAGCTGACGGTGCGCGGGGACAGGTGCATGCGTCCGCCGATCTCCTTGTTCGTCAGCCCGCTCGCGGCCAGCTCGGCGATGCGGCGTTCCTGCCAGGTCAGCGTGGTCAGGTACGGCAGAGAGGTCCGGGCGGGCGTCCCCGAGGCGCGCAGCTCGGCCTGGGCGCGTCCGGCCCAGCCCGTGGCGCCGAGCCGTTGGAAGGACTCGGCGGCGCGGATCAGGACGGGCCGTGCGGCCTTGGGTCCCTGGGTGTGCCTGAGCCGGACGCCGCGCGCCAGGCGGATGCGCGCCAGCTCGAACGGGAAGCCGGCCGCGGCCGGGTGGGCCTCGGCCCGGGCGTACATGTCTTCGGCCTCCTTCTCGTCGGCGGTCGTCATGGCCAGGGCGCCGTAGGTGACGAGGGCCAGCCGGGGGGAGACGCCGGGCAGGCCGGCGTCGGCGGCGGCCTGGGCGTGCCGGCGGGCCTGCTCCAGGCGCCCGGTGTGCACGGCGGCCTCGACCAGGTCGAGCAACGTGCGTGCGGCCTGATGGGCGTGGCGTGCGAACGATCCCGGCGGCGTGATGCCGATGGCGTACAGGTAGGCGGCTTCGTGGTCACCCTCGCTCAGGGCCGCCGCCGTGCCGATGGCGTCGGCGATCTGGGCCAGGAATCCCACGCCGCGCGGGCGGGCCCAGGCGTCCAGGAGGGCCTGCACCTCCCGGGCCCGTTCGACCTGGCCGCGCATGGCGGCCAGGAGCCCCAGGTAGGCGTGAGTGTGCTGGGTGAACAGCGCGTATCCGTGGGACGTGGTCAGCTCCAGCGCGCGCTGTCCGGTCCGTTCGGCGTCGTCCCACTCGCCGGCGGCCAGCTGGTCGAGCATGATCAGATGCAGCATGGTCATGCCGGTGGCCACGGCGCCGGTCTCCACCTCACGGTCGACGGCGCGCTGCAGGTAGGGGCGGTACCGGCTCAGCGTGTCGACGTGGTAGGCGGCCACGGCCAGGCGCGAGACGTCCCACGGTTCCAGCTCCGAGACGCCGGCGAACGCGCGCTCGACGCGCCCGTGCACGCCCGCGCCGTGACGGACGACGTCGCTCCACGCGTCGCGGTAGATCGCCGAACGTGTGTCGACCCGGTCTCCCAGGGAGTCCATGAGCTGCCCGGTGCGATCCCACAGCGCGGCGTCGCCGGCGTACTGGCTGATGGCCAGCAGCAGGTTCACCAGGCGGGTGAGGACTTCGGCGGGCTCGTGCGCGCCGTCTTTCCGCAGGCTCTCGATCGCCGCCGCGACGTGGCGGTGCGCGGAGCGTACGTCGCCGTCTTCGTACAGGGCCACGTAGGCCGAGGTGACGACCGCGGCGGGGGACTCGCCCGCGCCCGGCGGCAGGTCCGAGCGGACGAGCTGCTGCGCCTGGTCCAGGAGCGCCGCATGCCCGGCGATGAAGGCGGCGTCACCGACCCGCCTGGAGCGGTCGGCGGGGGTCTCGCTCAGCTCCGCCGCGCGGGTCAGCCAGGCCACGGCCGCGACCGCGCCCCCGCGCCGGGTCGCCGAGTCGGCCGCGGCCTCCAGCGCGGCTGCCACCTCCTCGTCGGGATCCACGATCGAGGCCGCCAGGTGGCGGGCGCGCCGCTCGACGTCGTCGCGGTGCACCCGCGCGAGCTCGGCGTGCGCCGCGCGGCGCTGGTTGGGGGTCGCCAGCTGAACGACGGTGGTGCGGATCAGCGGGTGCCGGAAGACGAGGTCGCCGGTGGCGGGGTCGGCGTCCAGGAGGCCGGCCGCGACCGCTCCGTCGGCCTCGCGCATGCGGTAGCGGGCGCCGGGGGCGCGGTTGCCGTTCGGTCCCGCCCCGACGCCGTCGAGGGCGCCGCGCAGCAGTTCCTCGCGTACGGGACCGGCCAGGCGTTCGATGCGGAGGCCGTAGACGTGCTGCAGACGGCGCGACAGCGGGATGTTGCCGAACCCGAGGAGTTCCTCGGCCGTGCGGCCGGTGTGGCCGCCGTCCAGGTGGACGGGCAGCTCCAACAGCGCCAGGGGGTTGCCCATGGCGTGCTCCAGGACGATGCGCCGGGTCTGCGCGTCGAGCCGCGGATGGCGCATGTCCAGCAGTTGCCCGGCCGCCTCCTCCGGCAGGGCCGCCACGGGGAGCTCGGGAAGCGCGGACGTGTCGAACCGCGAGCCGACGTCGGACCGTACGGCGATGAGCATCTTCACGGAGCTGCCGGTGAGCCGGCGTCCCACGAACCCGCACACCTCGGCGCTGGAGGCGTCCATCCACTGACCGTCGTCGAGCAACAGCAGCAGCGGTCTCTCCGACGCCGCCAAAGACAGCAGGTCGAGGACGGCGATGCCGAGGGACATGACCGACGGCGCCTTGCCCTCGCGGAGCCCGAAGACGACGTCGAAGACGTCGCGGCGGCCTCCGTCGAGCCCGGCCGAGTGAGGCAGCAGCGAGTACAGCAGCTGGTGCAGGCCGGCGAAGGGCAGCTCCGCCTCCGCCTCGACCCCGGCGGCGCGGATCACCCGGTGGTTCTCCGGGACCGCGAGGCCGGCCACATGGTCGAGCAGGGCGCTCTTGCCGACCCCGGTCTCGCCCCTGAGGATGAGGGCCTGCCCCCCGGCGGCCGTCATGAACGCCGACAGCTCCCCTTGGACGCCATCCCGGCCCACCATCGTCGAGACGAGCGACTCCACACTTCCTTCCCTTCTTCAGGTACGGCCGATCAGGTCGGAGCCCTTGGCCGCCAAGCTGAGGCCGCAAAAAATGGACTCGCAAGTCCATAACGGTGGAATTCCACATCCCGAATGGATGCCGACACTGTAAATGCCTCATACGTGTTGCTATTAAGAATGTAACGTTCCCGCCAGTGTGTCGGGAATTTGTTTCATGTGCTACGTGAGGCGGTAGCTTGGGCAGGTGAGAGCAGACGCGGCACGCAACCTGGAGCGTGTCCTGAGCACGGGCGCCCGCATGCTCGCCGACGACCCCTCGGCGACCATCGCCGCCATCGCCGCCGAGGCAGGAGTGGACCGCCGCACGGTCTACCGCCGCTTCGCCTCCCGCGAAGACCTCATGGCCGCCGTCTACGGAGCCCGCTACGACGCGGTCGAGGAGGCCGTCGAGGCCGCCAGGCTACGCGAGGCCCCGGTCGCGATCGCACTGCACCGTTACGTCGAGGGCATCATCGCCGTCAACCGCAGATGGCCCGTGGAGACGAGCCGCATGCTCCGCGAGGTGACGATCCTCCAGCGCCGCCGCCGCCTGGTCGACGAGGTCGACGCCTTCCTGCAGCGCGCCATCGACGAGGGCCTGCTCCGCTCCGACCTGCCGCCCGGCTGGGCGGCCACGGTCCTGCCGCCGCTGATGGAACACGCCGCCGAGAACCTGCCCGGGCTGAGCGCCGCACAGGCCGCCGACGTCGTGGTCGACACGCTGCTGCGCGGCGTCGGCACCCCGCAGGCACGCTGACCCCGCACGGTGGTGGTGTGCAGGGTCCGCGACAGGCGGTCGTGACGCCAGTGGTCATGGGTCTCCTTCGCGTCCGGTGCGGCTGAGCAGGCCTGGCCTCAGGCAGCCCGCCCCGGTGCGACCCTAGGGACCGCTTGTTGACGACGTGTATACGTGCCATGGCAGGGCTGCTCAGGAGTGGTCCGCCGGCCGCCGGGGGCTGGTCCGGAGAATCGTCCGCAGCCCGCGCCGCCGCGTGCCCGGCCACGGCGGATACGCCTCGTCAACGTTCCGCATGCAGGCGGCGCCTATGGTCGTGCGCCATGTCGAGTCACCCCATATCCCTCGAACCGCCGGAAACACCGGTACTCCCGGATGACCCCACCCCCGTGACGCGGGAGGGCGGCGGTGTCCTGGAACTGCTCGAACGCATCGGATCCGTCGTCGTGCCGATCGCGGTGGCGCTCTACGCGGTCCTCTACATCGGCATCGAGCAGATGTACGCCGTCTTCGGCGTCAACCCGCAGCAGGTGGGCGTCGACCAGTCGGTCCTGCTCGGCCGCATGACCAGCACCCTGGTCCTGCTCCTGTTGGTCGCCATGCCACTGCTCGGCGTCGTCGTCGGCGTGGGCTGGCTGATCGACAAGATGACCGGCGGAGCGGCGGGCAGGCTCGTACGGAAACTCCGGGAACGGCCTTGGATCGCAGCGGCGCTGGCGGCACTGTGGTGCGGGGCCACGTACTGGGGCGTACTCCGCCTCTTCGGGGATCCGGACCTGTTCGCCATGGTCGTCATCGCGGTGGGGCTCGGCGTACTGGCCTTCCTCATCCCGTTCCGGCTGTTGCGTCGCAAGCCGATCGGGCGCGCCGGGACGAAAGTGATCGTCGGCGGGATGACCGGAGTCGGCCTGGGCTTCCTGCTCATCCTGGGGCTCGTCGAGGGCGCGGTCGACGTCCAGAACAGCGGGCAGGCCAACGAACTGCTGAACGCCGTCGGCTTCCAGGACCAGTGGGCGGTGATCAAAAGCGCTGAGGACGACAAGCCGCTCTACGACGGCCGCTGGATGATGCTGCTGGGCGAGAGCGACGGCACATACGTCCTGTACGACTGCGACAAGCTGGAGACTCTCCGAAGGCCGATGGAGACCACCAACCTGGGCCAGATCCAGCTCGATCCCGAGCGCGAGAAGGGCTTCACCTGCGGCGACCTGGCACAGCAGGACACCCCATGACAGGCATCGCGGCCCATGCCCGGCGGGGTCTCGGGCTGACGCTCGACACGCTGCGGCGTCGCCCTTCGCCGGCCCGTCGGCGCTGCGGTTGCACGCCGTTCCCGACAGAGCCTTGAACGACCAGAGATCAGAGAAGACGTGATGACTGAAACGGACCAGCCGAGGAAGCTGGTGCTCGTGCACGGTGCCTGGCACGGGCCTTGTTGCTGGGATCGGCTCGTACCGGAGCTGGAGAGCCGCGGCTGGAGCGCGTCGACGGTGGATCTGCCGAGCACGTCGGGAGACCCGGATGCCGGGATGTACGACGACGCGCGGGCCGTACGGGAGCACCTCGAGACCGTCGAAGGTCCCGTCACCGTGCTGGCGCACTCCTACGGGGGTGTCCCGGTGACCGAGGTCGCCGAGACGGTGCCGAATGTCGAGCGGCTCGTCTACCTCGCGGCGCACATGCTGAACGCCGGCGAGGCGGTGATCACACCCCTTGGGGGGCCGTGGTTCCCGCCGGAAACCAAGATCGTGCCGTGCCCGGAACCGGCGCGAGAGGCATTCTACCACGATGTTCCCGCGGAGTCGGCCGACACAGCCGTGGCACGGCTCAGGCCACAGAGCGCTCGGGCCTTCACCGAGGAGCAGACACGGGCGTCGTGGCGGACCATCCCTTCGGCACTGATCGTCTGCGACGACGACAGGAGTCTGCCCGAGCTGTTCGTGAAGCGGCAGCTGACGATGGCCGACGTGGTCCGGCACCTGCCCGGCGGCCATTCCCCGTTCCTGTCCCGGCCCGTTGAGCTCGCCGGGCTCATCGACGAGGTGACGCGGACCCTCGCGGCGCGCGACTGAGCACCTGGCCGTGGGGCGGCGCGAGGGATCTCTCTTCGCCGCCCCACGGTGAGAGCGGTCACGCCAGGAGGTCCGCCAGGCGGTCGATCTGCTGGGTGTCGTCGGACCAGCACTGGAAATCGTCCTCCCGCGCGCCGGCCCCGAGGCCGAGGGTGAAGCGGCCACCGGACAACCGGTCGAGTGTCGCGCTCTGCTTCGCCGGCGGCACCGGATCGCGCAGGGGCGCGAGCAGCACCTCCGGCCGCACACGGATGCGCTCGGTCACCGCCGTCGTCGTGAGTCCCGATATGCATTCCGTACACGCTGGTGAAACGTCGTATCCGGGCACTTCGGTAGGGTCGCGCACGGCTGGGGAGACAGCCGGGGACACCGAGGGTAGGAGTGCCGCACCATGCCGCTTTTCGGACGGGAAGCCGAGCTGAAGGCCCTGGCCGAGCTCATCGACGGCCCCGGTGACCGCAGTGGCGTTCTCCTCCGGGGGGAGGCCGGCGTCGGGAAGTCCGCGCTCGTGGCGGAGGCCGTCTCCGCTCCGTCGGTCGCAGGCCCGCGCGTGCTGACGACGACCGGCGTGGAGTCCGAGCAGAACCTCGCCTACGCCGGGTTGCAGCGGCTGCTGTACCCGGTCCGGGCGGGCGTGGACGCGCTGCCGGCCCCGCAGCGTGACGCCCTGCGGAGCGCGCTGGGCCTCGCCGACGGGGCCGGACCCAGCGCCTACCTCGTCGGCCTCGCCACGCTGACCCTGCTGGCCGAGGAGGCCGCCGTCCGGTCGTTGCTGGTCGTCGCCGAGGATGTGCACTGGCTCGACCGCGCCAGCGCCGACGTCCTCGCCTTCGTGGCGCGGCGGATCGAATCCGAGCCCATCGCCATGATCGCGACCCTCCGGGAGGGTGAGCGCTCGCCCCTGCAGGACGCCGGGCTGTTCCCGATGCCCGTCGACCGGCTCTCCGACGAGGTCGCCGCCGAGCTCCTGGACTCGATCGCCCCTGGCCTCACCTCGGCGGTCCGGACGTGGCTGCTGGAGGAGGCCGCCGGGAACCCGCTGGCGCTGACCGAGCTGCCGGCGGCCATGGGGGACCACGCGGGGCCCGGTCCGGCGTGGTCGCTGAGTGATCACCTCGGCGGGCCCGGTCCGGTGCTGCCGCTCACCGAGCGTCTTGAACGTGCGTTCACCGCCCGGGTCGCCACGCTGCCGGCGCCGGCCCGCACCGCCCTGCTGGTCGCGGCGCTCAACCAGAGCGATTCGGTCTCCGAAACGCTCGCGGCCACGGGACTGATCCTGGGGTCGGCGGCCGAGCTGGAGGTCCTCGCACCGGCCGTCGAGGCCCGGTTGATCGAGCTCGGGATCGGCATGGTGAGGTTCCGTCATCCCATGATGCGGTCGGCCATCCCGGCGGCTTCGACGCTCGCCGAGCGCCGGCAGGCCCACCTGGCGCTCGCCGAGACGCTACGCGGACGGCCGGACCGGCGGGCCTGGCACCGGGCCGCCGCGGCGTCCGGAGCGGACGAGGAAGTGGCGGCCGAGCTGGACCGTGCGGCCGACCGGGCCCGGCACCGGGGCGGGGTCGCCGCCGCGATCGCGGCGCTTGAGCAGGCGGCCCGGTTGAGCGAAGGGCAGGACCGGAAGGCGCTCAGGTTGCTGAGAGCGGCCGAGCTCGCGGTCGAATCCGGCAGCCGCGACACGGCCGAGCGCATGGTGGGCGACGCGCAGGCCCTCGACCTCCCGCCGCGCCGGCGCGCCGCCGCCGCCTGGTTGCTCAGCGGCTTCGAGGACGGGGTACGCGAGGACGTCTCCCGCGTGTCGGAGCTGGCCGAGCTGGCCGCGTCGGTGGCCGCCGACGGGCAGGTCGAGCCGGCTGTCCGGATCCTGTGGGGCGCCGCCATGCGCTGCTTCTGGTCCGAACCGGGCCCGGCCGCCCGCCGCTCGCTGCTGGGCGTGGCCGACCGGCTCCCCGTTCCTGCCGACGATCCGCGCATGGTCGCGGTCGCCGCTTACGTCGCGCCGTTCGAGCGGGGCGGCACCGTGCTCGACGGGCTGCGCAAACTGGCCGGCGTGGCCGGCGCCGACCCGGAGGTCGATCGCTACCTGGGCAGCGCGGCCCTGCAGGTCGGGGCGTTCGACCTGGCCGCCCGTTTCTCCGCGGCGGCCGCGCCCGGCCTGCGTGCCCAGGGCCGGCTCGGGTTGCTGCCCCGGGCCCTGGCCGTTCAGGCGTGGAGCCGGGCCCGGCTCGGCGACCTGGCCACGGCCGTGCCGGTCGCGGCGGAGGCCGCCAAGTTCGCCCAGGAGACCGGTCAGCCGTTCATGTACGGGCTGGCCACGGCCGTCCAGGCCGAGATCGCCGCGCTGCGGGGCGACCACGAGTCGGCCAGAACGCTCGCCGACGAGGCCGAACGGGTCGCACTCCCGGCCGGCGCCCGACCCGTCCTGGCCACCGTCCAGCTCACGCGCGGGCTCGCGGCCCTGAGCGAGGGGCGTTTCGACGACGCGTTCGCCGCCCTGAGCCGGATCCTCGATCCCGCCGACCCCGCCTACCAGCTGGCCCTGCGCGCTTACTTCCTCGCGGAGCTCACCGAGGCCGCCGTGCGTGCCGGGCGGACCGACACCATGCGGGACATCCTGCACGACCTGGAGCCGCCGGCCGCATCGACGCCTTCACCGGCGCTGCACATCGGGCTGCGCTACGCGCGCGCCGTGCTCGCCCCGACCGCGGAGGCGGAGGAGCTGTTCACGGCCGCGCTGCGGACGGACCTGACCGGGTGGCCCGCCGAACGCGGACGCCTCCATTTGGCGTTCGGCGAATGGTTGCGACGGCAGCGCCGGGCCGCGGAATCCCGGACGCATCTGCGCACGGCCAGGGAGACCTTCGACGCGCTCGGCATGGCCGCATGGGGCGAGCGCGCACGACGGGAGCTGCGCGGTGCGGGGGAGTCGAGCCCGAACCGGGACCCGGACGCGCGGGAGAAGCTCACCCCGCACGAGCTGAACATCGCGCAGCTGGCCGCCGAGGGGCTGACGAACCGGGAGATCGGGCAACGGCTGTACCTGTCTCACCGCACTGTCGGCACCCACCTGCACCGGATCTTCCCCAAGCTGGGGGTGAGCTCCCGGGCCGATCTCGCGCGGACGCTCAAGACTCACGAGGAGAGGTAAGGCCGTCTGCCGGTGACCGCACCGGCAGACGTCGTTCCTCTCGCCCGGCCGCCGCGGAAGGCGGGTCAGGAAGTGCCGCTGCCGCCCGACACCCAGTTCCGCACGGCCGGGGCGTACCCGGCCGGCTTGTCCCCGACCTTGATGCCAGGGCTGACCAGCCAGCTCTGATAGTCCGGCGTGAACATCCGGTAGACCGACCGGGGCGGCACGGAACTCGCCTCGTCGAGCTTCGCGCGCAGCTCGGCCGGCAGCTCGAAATCGAGGGCCGCCAAGTTGGCGTCAAGCTGGTCCGTGCTGCTCGCCCCTATGATCGCCGAGGAGACCCCGGGCTGGGTGGCGACCCAGTTGACGGCCACCTGGGCCATCGTCCTGTCGAGCTTGTCGGCGACATTCTCGAGTGTCGCCAGAAGCTGCCATTCCCGGTCCGTCCACGAGCGTCCGGGCGAGCCTCCGCCGCTGAGCCGGCCCTGCCCGACCAGGCCCCGGTCCGTGTTCCGATATTTCCCGGTGAGGAAGCCGCTCCCGAGGGGACTCCACGCGGTGATCCCGAGTCCCAAGCTCTGCCCCATGGGGACGTGTTCCAGTTCGATCGTCCGGTCGACAAGGGAGTAGGGCAGTTGCAGGCTGACCACCGGTACGAGGGAGTTCGCCTCGGCAAGGGTCTGGGCCCGCGCCGCGTACCAGCTGGGCACGTCGGACAGGCCCGCGTAGCGGATCTTCCCAGCCCTGGTGAGGTCGTCGAAGGTGCGCATGACCTCCTCGACAGGAGTGATCCGGTCCCAGGTGTGCAGCAGGAACAGGTCGATGTAGTCGGTGCGCAGACGGCGCAGTGACGCCTCGACCGCTCTGATCATGTGCTTGCGTCCGTTGCCCCCCGCGTTCGGATCCCCGGGGTCGACGCTGTTGGTGAACTTGGTGGTGAGCACCACCCTGTCGCGCACCTTGGCTTCCGCGACGAGGTTGCCGAGGATGGTCTCGCTCTCACCGGCGGTGTAGAAATCGGCGGTGTCGATGAAGTTCCCGCCCGCTTCGAGGTAGCGACGGAAAACGGGGCGGGCCTCCTCCTCGGTCTTGCCGTATGCGGCGTGGAAACCGCCGGTGCCGAAATTCATCGTGCCCAGCGCCAGTCGACTGACGCGCAGCCCGGAACGGCCGAGCAGATAGTAGTGGTCCAGAGGCATGGGAATTTCACTCCGTCGGGTGGAGAAGGGCATTGCTCGGTTCCTGAACCGTGCGGTCCGTTCAGCTTGTGCGGCCGAAAATGGACTGTCAAGTCCAATCGTCCTGGATGGCGCATGGTCCTGCGGCGCCTTCTGGGGGCCGATGCGACAGGCGCGGATCGCGCGACGGGCGGATCGCGTCCGGGGCGCCTACGCTAATGTGGACTTAAAAGTCCAATCTGGATTGGTGGCCATGCGCACGCTGACCCGCAAGGGAGCCGCGACGCGGCAGCGCATTCTCGAGGGCGCGGCCGCGCACATCCGCGAGTTCGGCGTGGCCGCCACGACCCTGGACGACGTCCTGGCCAGGACGACGACGAGCAAGAGCCAGCTGTTCCACTACTTCCCGGGCGGGCGGGAGGAGTTGCTGCTGGCCGTGGCCCGCCTCGAGGCCGACCGTGTGCTGGAGGACCAGCGGCCCCAGCTCGACAGCCTTACCTCCTGGCCCGCCTGGCAGGCATGGCGGGACAAGGTCGTCGACCGTTATCGGCGGCAGGGACGTCTGTGCCCGCTCAACTCCGTCACCTCGCACCTGGGCAGCCGCACGCCCGGCGCCCAGGCCGTGGTCACCGAGTTGATGCACCGCTGGCAGGCCGAGATCGCCGCCGGTGTACGGCACATGCAGGACGCCGGCGAGATCGACCCGGGCCTGGATCCCGACCGGGCGGCGGCCGCCCTGCTGGCCGGCATCCAGGGCGGCGTGCTGATCCAGATGTCCACCGGCCAGACCGTCCATTTGGAGGCCGCCCTGGACATGGGTATCGCCCACCTCCGGGCCGGCCGGTGGAGCGGCTCAGACAAGTGAGGCGTCAGCCGCCGTCCTGATCCGGGCGTACATCCTGCGCAGGCCGGGACCGGGCTCCAGGCCCAGGTCGTCGTCCAGCAACCGGGTGATCAGCCGGTAGGCCGACAGGGCCTCCCCGCGGCGGCCGTCGCGGTCGAGGGCCCACATCAGCAGCTCCCACAACCGTTCGCGATAAGGCTCCGCCGCCGTCGCGAGCGTCAGTCCGGCGATCGCTTCGTCACAGTCGCCCCGCTCGATGTCGATCGCCCAGCGCTCCTCCATGGCTGACGCGCGCAGCTGCTCGAGCCAGGCGCGGCGGCCCTCGAAGAAGGCTCCGCTCAGCCCGTCGAGCGCCGGTCCGCGCCACAGCGCCAGCGCGCCGCGCAGCAACCGGGAGGCCTCCGTGATCTTCCCTTGCTCGCGGGCTTCCCGGGCGGCGGCGGTGGTCTGCCGGAACACCGCCACGTCGACCGCGCCGGGGTCCACGACCAGCTGGTAGCCCCGGCCCGCCGACCTGATCTCCGCCTCGGTCCCCAGCCCGGCCGAACCGCCGTCGGTCAGTACCCGGCGCAGGCGGGAGACGTACGTGCGGGTGCTCGCGACGGCGCTGCGTGGCGCCTCGCGGCCCCACAACGCGCTCACGATCTCGTCGAGCGAGACCTGACGGCCCTCGCTCAGGAGCAGCAGGGCGAGCACCCTCCGCTGTTGCGGAGACCCGGCCTCCAGCTCTTCCCCACCGCTCCAGACCCTTGTCGGACCCAGTAGCCCAAAGCTCACCCCGGCCATCGAGCTTCCCCCACCCTCTCGCGTAGCGCGACCCGTCACTGATGCCCCGAAGCCGTGCCCGGGCGTCTCTGCCCGACCCTACTGACGCAGCGTCGGCCTCTTGACGCATTGCCGAGGCATGACCCCGGACGACGTACACGCACAGCGTCACCTGACGCTCGCGACGGCGACCCGGGTGAACTTACCTTCTGGGACGTACTACCGCGGACCCGTGTGGCGGCCGGCCGCCGCGCAGTCCCGCAGCCGTGCAGTCTCGCAAAGGAAAGCGTCCAAACAGTGATCGGACAGCCGAACGTGGTCTCGGCTCCGTGCAGGTTCACCGTTCTGGGACCACCCGGTCTCCATCGCGGTGACACGCGGCTGGATCTCGGCGCGCCCCAGCAACAGGCCGTCCTGATGTTGTTGCTGGCCAACAGCGGCAGCTCCGTGCGGATCGGTGAGCTGGTCGACGGCCTGTGGGGCGAGCGGGCACCGGGCACCGGCGGAGCCGTCATCCGGACCTACATCTCCCGCATCCGGCGGCTGCTGTCCGAGCACGGACTGGGCTCGGCGATCAGCTCCCGGTCCGGGGGTTACATGCTGGACCCGTCGCTGTTCGCGCTGGACGCCACCGAGTTCGCCGATCTGCTCGAAACCGCCCGGCAGGAGCGCGCGAGCGGGCACATCCCGGCGGCCGCGAAGCGGCTGGAGGAGGCACTCGACCTCTGGAGGGGCACGGCGCTGGCCGGGGTCCCGGGCGAGGCCGCCGAACGTGAGCGGTTCCGGCTGGAACGGCTGAAGCTGATCGCCACCCAGGAGTTGCTGCAGCTCCGCCTGGAGCTGGGGAAGCACGCCGAGGTGGTGGCCGAGGTCCCGCTGCTCATCGAGCAGAACCGGCTCGACGAGCCGTTGTATGAGATCTATCTCCTCGGCCTGTACCGCAGCGGCAGGCGGGCGGAGGCGCTCGAGACCTACCGGATGGTCTACGACCTGCTGGGCAAGGAACTGGGCGTCAGCCCGGGACCGCGGCTGCGGGAGATCCACGACAGGATCCTCCGGGCCGACACCGACCACGACGAGTCCGCCCCCGCCCCATGGGCCGGGACGCCCGCCGCGCACTCCCCGGAGCAGCCGGCCCCGCCTGAGCCGGCGGGCACGGAGCCGGAGCGGCCCGGTTGGCGGTTCGTCGGGAGGGGCACGGAACGCGCCGCCTTCCAGGATCTGCTGACGAAGAGCCATGGGGAACGTCCGGGGCTTCTCTTCGTCCGCGGACCCGCCGGCATCGGTAAGTCGACGCTGCTGCGGAAGTTCGCCGAAGACGCCGCCGCCACGGGTCGGCGTGTGCGGCACCTCCACGGTCCGGCGACCGCGGAAGCGCGCGAGCAGCTCGAACGATCCGCCGAGGAGCTCTCCGGCGTCTCCGGCGCGGTTCTCCTCATCGACTCCTTCGAAGAGCTGGGAGACCTCGAACCATGGCTGCGCGGCGAGTACCTCCGGCGGTTGCCCGGGAACGCGATCGTCGTGGTGGCGGGCCGGACCGGGCCGAGCGCCGCCTGGCTCACCGATCCGGCCTGGTCCGGGACGATCGTGATCCGGCACCTCGGAGCCCTCACCGCCACCGAGTCTGCCGCGCTGGTGGAAGCCCGCGGCGTCGACCCCGGCCTCCGGAGGTCCATCGTGGACTTCGCCGCCGGCAACCCCTTCGCGCTGTCGCTCGCCGCCGAGGCCGGCAGGAGCATGTCAATCACGGGAGAGCCGTCGCGGCGTGACGCCGTGCGGTACGTGGTCGACAACGTGCTCGCGCTCCTGGCCGGTAGCGTGCCGACGGAGACGCATCGGTGGGCGCTGCGCGTGTGCGCGCACGCCCGCCACACCACCGAGGACCTTCTCCGGGCGGTGGTTCCGGGCGGCCGGGCGGCGGAGCTGTTCGACTGGCTCCGAGCGCAACCGTATGTCGAAACCGCCGCCCACGGCCTGGAGGTCAACGGCGTGCTGCGCGAGGCCCTCGACCACGACCTGCGGTGGCGGGACCCCGTCGGCTATGAGCGGATGCACCGGCGGATCCGCCACTACGTCATGGACCAGCTCCTGCGCGACGCCCGCGATCCCCACGCGTGCGTGGCGGTCATGCGGACGATCAGCCATCTGCGCAGGCGCGGCGGGGTCGTGCGCCGGTACGTGTCCGGGGTGGGTGAGGAGGATCTGCGACTGTCCGGGGCGACCCGCGCCGACCACGACGAACTTGTCACCATGGCGAGCGAGACCTACGGCGAGTTCACGGCCGCGTCCGTCCGGTTCTGGCTGGACCGTCAGCCAGGGGCCTTCTCCGTGCTCCGGTGTCGCAGGAGCAACCGCCTGCGCGCTTTCCTGAGCTGGCTGACCCTGCGGACGCCGGACCGGGAAGAACTGGAGGCCGACCCTGTCATGAGGGACATCTGGCGCGACGTGCGCCGGATGACGGCGGTGCCCCCAGGGGCGCACATCGGGATCGCGAGGCATCTGATCTGCCCGGCCCACGAGGCTGAGCCGTCTCCGATCACAGACGTGTTCCAGGCACGGATGATGCGCAGCTGGCTGCACGGACCAGGTCTGGCGGCCTCGTACCTGGTCGTCGAGGACAGGCAGCTGTGGCGGCCGTTGATGGAATACCTGGACCAGTACGAGCTGGAGTGCGTTCGCGCGGACCATCCGTACGCGATATTCGGCCACGACTGGCTGGCCGACCCGCCGGAGGAATGGCGGGACCACCACCTGGACGAGGAGCTGTGGGCGGAACGGCACCCGAACCTGTTCCTCCGCCAGGACGTGTCCGGCGTGGACGGCTGAGGAGAGCCAGCGCTTCGGGTCCTTCGCCGTCCAGGCGTCGCAGCTTGAGCGATACCCGCGCCCACCACGACGTGGTCGCACTCCGCCGCACCCCTTTGTCGTCACCTGTTCAAGCGGTGATGGCAATTGCACGGCCAGAAGTCACCTGTCAAACTGGTGATGTGAAACATGTGTTTCTGTGCGGCAATCCCGCGCTCGACCTCGCCTGCACGCTCCGCGCGCGTCGCACCGCGCGCTTCGAGACGCTCGACGCCCCGGACCGGCTCGACGCGTGGTACGTGGAGTCCGGTGTCGTCAACGTCCTCTCGCCCTGCCGGGAAGCGGATCTGGTCCAGGCGGTGGCGGTGCGGGAGGCCATCTATGCGCTGGTCACCGCCCGGCTCGCCGGTGACGGATACGACGGCGAGGCGCTCGCGCTGGTGAACGAGACAGCACGCCGGCCGCCGGCGCCCCTCCAGCTCACGGCCGAGGGGCGGTGGGTGGAGGCGACCCCGGCTCAGGCGCTGTCCACGGTGGCCCGGCATGCCGTCGAGCTGCTCAGCGGGCCGGAGGTGCCGCTGATGAAGGAGTGCGCCAACCCCGAGTGCACGAAGATCTTCATTGATCGGTCGCGTGGCGGGCGCCGGGAGTGGTGCGGGATGGAGTCGTGCGGCAACAAGATCAAGGCGGCTGCCTACCGGGCTCGCAAGAAGGAGACGCAGACGGCCGGCGCGACCTGACCTCGACGGCTGCTATGGTGATAGACCTTGTGTTCGGATGTTAGGAGACCAGACGTGGCAGGTGACGTCGACATCTCCGGGTAATACCGGAGGTTGACCGGCCCCGGCAGGCGTGTATGACCGCCGCCGATGTGGGCCCTCGTCGTCGTTCCCCCAGTCCTGTTTCCCTTGCCGGGCCCCATCCGTGCGCCCGGATTCTGTACCGAGGTCTGTCGCATGTCCGATGCATTCATCATCAGTTCTGGCCTGTCCTTCTCCTGGTCTGACGACACCCCTGTCTTCAGTGACCTGTCCTTCACCGTGGGCGGCGGCCGTACGGGCCTCGTCGCCCCGAACGGCGCGGGCAAGAGCACGCTGCTCAAGCTGGTCGCGGGTGAGCTGCGGCCCAGTAGCGGCGGCGTGTCCGTCGGCGGCCAGCTCGGCTACCTGCCGCAGAGCCTGCCGCTCACCGGCGACCTGACCGTGGCCGAGGTCCTGGACATCGCCCCCGTGATCGCCGCGCTGGACGCCATCGAGTCAGGGGACGCGAGCGAGGAGCACTTCACCACGATCGGCAACGACTGGGACATCGAGGAGCGCACCCGAGCCCAGCTTGACCGGCTCGGGCTCGGCGACCTGGAGTTCGCGCGTACGCTGCGCACCCTGAGCGGCGGCCAGATCGTCTCGCTCGGCCTGGCCGCGCAGCTGCTCAAGCGCCCCGACGTCCTGCTGCTCGACGAGCCCACGAACAACCTCGACCTCGACGCGCGCCGCAGGCTCTACGACGTGCTCGGCGACTGGAACGGCTGCCTGCTCGTGGTCAGTCACGACCGGGCCCTGCTCGACCGCATGGACCGCATCGCCGAGCTGGACCGGGGCGGGGTCCGTTTCTACGGCGGTGACTTCACCGCCTACGAGGAGGCCGTGCGCACGGAGCGGGAGGCCGCCGAGCGCGGCGTGCGCAGCGCCGAGCAGGAGCTCAAGCGTGAGAAGCGGGAGATGCAGCAGGCCAGGGAGCGGGCCGAGCGCCGGGCGAGCAACGCCGCCCGCAACCTCAAGAACGCCGGCCTGCCGCGCATCTTCGCGGGGAACATGAAGCGTGGCGCCCAGGAGTCGGCCGGGCGGTCGGGCCAGATGCACGCCGCCCGCGTCAGCGATGCCAAGGCCCGGCTCGACGAGGCGGGGCGGGCGCTGCGTGACGACCAGAGGATCACGCTGGAGCTGCCGGGGACGAACGTGCCCGCGGGTCGCACGGTCTTCCTCGGCGAACGCCTTCAGGCCCGCGGCCTGTTCGCCGGGCCCGGCGTCGACCTGGTGATCCGTGGACCCGAGCGCATCGCGCTGACCGGCCCCAACGGTGCGGGCAAGTCCACCCTGCTGCGTCTGATCAGCGGGGAGCTGGAGCCGGACGGCGGCACGGCCAGACGGGCCGACGGCCGGGTGGCCTACCTGTCGCAGCGGCTGGACCTGCTCGACGTTGATCGTACGGTGGCGCAGAACCTGGCCGCGTCCGCCCCCGGCATGGCGGAGTCGGAGCGGATGAACATGCTGGCCCGTTTCCTGTTCCGCGGCGCGCGTGCGCATCTGCCTGTCGGGGTGCTGTCGGGCGGCGAACGGCTGCGGGCCACGCTGGCCTGCGTGCTGTGCGCGGAGCCCGCGCCGCAGCTCCTGCTGCTGGACGAGCCCACGAACAATCTCGACCTGGTCAGCGTCGGCCAGCTGGAGAGCGCGCTCGGCGCGTACGAGGGGGCGTTCGTGGTGGTCAGCCACGACGAGCGGTTCCTCGCGGAGATCAAGGCGGAGCGCTGGCTGGAGCTGTCCGGCGGGCGCCTCCTGGAGACCGGAGGGCCCGCCGGTGAGTGACGCGCTGCTCGCCCGCGATCTCGTACGGACGCTGGGCGCGCGGCGCGTGCTCGACGGCGTCTCGCTCACCGCCGCGCCCGGGGACAGGATCGGCCTGATCGGCGAGAACGGCGCCGGCAAGACCACGCTCCTACGGCTGCTGGCCGGGGTGGACCGGCCCGACTCCGGCACCGTCGTACGCCCCGCCGACCTCGGCTTCCTGCACCAGGAGATGCCCTTCGACAGCCGGGCCACAATCGCCGACGTGCTCGACGACGCCCTGCGCGAGGCACGCGCGGACCTGGCCGAGCTGGATCGGCTCGCCCGCGCGCTCACCGCCGCCCCGGACGACGCCGCTCTGCTCGGCGAGTACGGGGTGCGGCTGGAGCAGGCTCAGGAGCGCGAGTCCTGGGACGCCGACCGGCGCGCCGGCATCGTCCTCGACCGGTTCGGCCTCGGTGGTGTGCCGCACTCCCGTGCGCTCGCGTCGCTGTCGGGAGGGCAGCGCGGGCGGCTGGCCCTGGCGGCACTGCTCATCAGGCGGCCCGCGGCGCTGCTGCTCGACGAGCCCACCAACCACCTGGACGACGACGCCGCGGTGTTCGTGGAGGAGCAGCTGCGCGGCATGACCGGCGTCGTGGTCGTGGCCAGCCACGACCGGGCGTTCCTGGACGCGGTCTGCACCGACCTGATCGATCTCGACCCGACGGTGGACGGGCCCGTCCGGTACGGGGGCGGGTACGGCGCGTACCTGGCCGAGAAGCGCGCGGAGCGAGAGCGCTGGGAGCGGCGGCACGCGGAGGAGCAGGCGGAGCTCGGCGAGCTGCGCGCGGCCGTCGCCGTGACGGCGCGGCAGGTGGCGCACGACCGGCTGAAGCGCGACAGCGAGAAGATGGGGTACGGGCACACCGGGGGCCGTGTGCAGCACCAGATCGCGCGGCGGGTGCGCAATGCCGCCCGCCGGCTCGCCCGGCTGGAACGCGAGCAGGTTCCGGCCCCACCGCCCCCTCTCCGCTTCAGCCCTCGCACCCTGGTCGTCGACGTCGCAGAGGCCGCCCACGGCGCGGACGCCGCCGAGTCCCGCGATCCCCACGACGGCGCCTTGCTGTCACTGCGGGACGTGCGGGTGCCGGGACGGCTCTCGATCGACCGGCTCGACGTGCCGCTCGGGGAGCGGCTGCTGGTCACCGGGCCCAACGGGGCGGGCAAGTCGACACTCCTGGCCGTGCTGGCCGGGCTGCCGGCCGCGGAGGGCGAGGTCCGGCGGCGGCCCGGTCTGACCGTCGCGCTGCTGGCCCAGGACACCGTCTTCGAGCGGCCGGACCGGACGGCGCGGGAGACGTACGAGCGGGCGCTCGGTCCGGAGCGCGCCGAGTCCGTGCCGTTGCGCTCGCTCGGTCTGATCGGCCCCCGCGACGCGGACCTGCGAGTGAGGGAGCTGTCCGTCGGTCAGCGCCGCCGGCTCGCGCTGGCGCTGTTGGTGGCCGACGCACCCGAGGTGCTCCTGCTCGACGAGCCCACCAACCACCTTTCGCCCCGCCTCTGCGACGAGCTGGAAGAGGCCCTGGGCGCCGACGGGCCCGGCGCGATCGTGATCGCCAGCCACGATCGCTGGTTGCGCGCCCGCTGGAAGGGGCACCACATCCGCCTGCCATGAACCCTCCCCGCGCGTCACCGGCTTGACGGGTGACGCATCGGGCTGCCAATATCGTCACCAGTTGAACCGGTGACGCTCGATGCGTTCCCGGGCTTTCTCCACCAGCCCAGAAGGGAAAAGTCATGGCTGTCAGCTACACCGGGGTCGTCACCGTCACGGGAGAGGGCCGCAACGGAGGCCGGATCCAGGCCGACGACGGCCTCCTCGACACCACGCTCGCCATCCCGGAGCAGCTCGGCGGGGCGGGCGGGGCCACCAATCCCGAGCAGTTGTTCGCCGCGGGTTGGGGCTCCTGCTTCCTCGGCGCGGTCAGAAGGGCGGCGGCGCAGCGCAAGGTCACACTGAGGAGCACGGCCATCACGGCGGAGGTGACCCTGCACCACGGCGACGACGGCGAGTTCGGCCTCAGCGCCGTGCTCAACCTGGAACTCGGAGGCGTGGACCAGCGGACGGCCGACGAGCTCGGCGCCGCGGCCCACCAGATCTGCCCCTACTCCAAGGCGGTCCGCGGCAACGTCCCGGTCACCATCAACGCGAAAGCCGCCTGAGGTGGGGCCGGCGCACGACGCCGCCGAGACCGCGCGGCGTGCCCGCTTCGGCCGGCTGCCCGAACGGGTCCGGCTCGAGGACATGGTCGAACAGCGCGCGGCCACCGCGCCGGACCCCGCGCAGCGGGCCTACGACGCGGACGAATGGCTCGTGCGGTACTGCCTGTGAGACCTGGAGGGGCATCGTGATGCGCATTCCCAGATCCGTGAGAGCGTTGGCGGTCGCCACGATCGTGGTGGCCGTCGCCCTGGGCTGCCTGGCCCAGGCGTTCTGAGCGGACGACATCAGGCGCCCGCGGCTCGCCGAGGGGCTCGGCTCTCGCGCTGTTCCGCGCCTACGCCCGCTGCCAGGCGTGGAACAGCCTGAGGCTCTCGGCGAGCTGTGAGTGCAGCGGGTACGGCAGCGCGTCCGGCGCGAACCAGCCCAGCTCGTCGAACTTGTGAGGCTCGCCGATGGCGACTCCGGCGGGATCCACCTCGACCGCGAAGACGACCGCGACCCAGTGGGAGGCCGGCTCCTCCCGGAGGACGTTGCGGACTCCGATCGTCTCGATCTTCAGCGCGTCGGCCGAGTATTCCTCGCGGACCTCCCGTGCGACGGCCGCCTCGAACGTCTCGCCGTACTCCAGCGCCCCGGCCCCGCAGTCCCAGGTGCCGGGCTCGTCCCGGGCGCCGCTGCCACGCCGGGCCAGCAGCACCCGGCCGTGGCCGTCGTGGCAGATGAACACGCAGGAGACGGAGGGCGTCCGCGCTCCTCCGGTGGTGGACCCGGACTGCCGGGAGGGGCCGTCCGACGGCGAGGTGGTGCTCATGCGAGGGATCCTCCGTTTTCAGAAGTGGTCGGGCAGCTCGGAGAACTTCCGGAGCCGCAGCACGCCTGTGTCGGCGGGGTCGAGCTCGCTGTGCTCAAGCACCCAGGTGTTGTCGTTCGGGATGAAGACCGCGTTCATGCCCGCCTGCCGGGCGGGGAGGATGTCGGACTTCGGGGAGTTGCCGATCATCCAGGTCGTCGCGGGCGTCAGGCTGTGCTCCCGGGCGAGCCACCGGTAGGTGTCGACGTTCTTCTCGGCCACGATGTGGATGCCGCCGAAGTGGTGCGCGAGCCCGGAGACCTCCAGCTTGCGCTGCTGCTCGTCCGTGTCGCCCTTGGTGAGCAGGAGCAGGTCGTGCCGGTCGCCGAGGTCGGCGAGCGTCTCGGAGACTCCGGGGACCAGCTCCACGCGTCCCTCGACGAGAGCCGTCGCCAGCTCGTCGATGTGGCGGAGCTCCGCCACGGTCGCCGGCCGCTCGCGCAGCCGCTCCAGGCACTCGCCGAGGCTGCGCAGGAACATCTTGCTGCCGTAACCGTGCACGACCGCGTTCGCCGCCTCGATGTCGTCGAGGATGGCGCGGATCTCGGCCCTGTCGAGCGTCGGGTGCTCCAGCCAGTGGAGGAAGTCGTCGATGACGCGCTCGAACAGGATGTTGTTCTCCCACAGCGTGTCGTCGGCGTCGAAGACGAGCACCTGCCCGCTGAGTCTCATGGCGGCACCTCCGGAGCGTGTTGTCGATGGCCTCCGTGACGCGCCGTTGTGCGGCCCGGCCCCGGCGGGAGCCGTCAGGTCCGCACCGTTCCCGATTCCCCGTCGGCCCCGCGAAGAGTATCAAGCGGTGCTACGGGCCTCATATCGGTTTTCGTGCCGGGGCGCGGGCCGCCGCCCGAGGTGCCCGCCCCGGGCGTCCGCCTCCGGCCCCCGTCCTCCGGCCCCCGCCCGGAGCGCGCGCCGGACGGTCCCTACGTGATCGGGGCGGTCCGCATCCGGGGCTGGCGGCCGTATCCGGACTGTGATGCGATCTCGTGACAGGTCGAAAGGCGCCAATCGTATAAAAATGGTTATCGTTTCTCTGGTGTCACGCCGGGGGCCGTCCCCGGGCGGCTCGGGAACGCGCGGAGCCGCTCCGCCGACCGCAAAGGATGATCATGTGAACAGGAGCCGTCGCGGGTCGCGTCTTTCGATCTGGATGAGGGCGCGCGGAGGTGCCCGGCCGGGGGCGGGGGCCGTGGCCGCGCTGGGGACGGCCCTGCTCGCCGCCCTGGCGGCCTGCGGTGGCCAGGGGGACGCCGGGCGGGCGGCGGGGGCGCTCGTCCTGGCCGCCCCGCGCGACCTCGTGGCCGGGCCGGAGGATCCGTACTTCACCCATCGGACGCTGGGGGTGTGGGAGCCCCTGGTGACGCTGGACGGCGGGATGCGGCCGGCGCCCGCGCTGGCGACGGGGTGGGAGCGTTCCGGCGGGGGCCGGAGATGGACGTTCACCCTGCGCACCGGTGTGAGGTTCAGCGACGGGACGCCGCTGACCGCCGAGGCGGTGGTCGCCAACGTCGAGCGGTTCCGGCGCATCGCGCCCAGGCCGTCGGCCTTCTTCAGCCTCGACGCCGGGATGGAGGCGGCCTACGGCAAGCTCACCGGCGTGCGGGCCGAGGGCGGGAAGGTCGTGTTCACCCTGGCCGAGCCGGTCGCGGACCTGCCCGCCAGGCTGGCCGACTTCTACAGCATGATCCAGGCGCCGTCGGCGTTCGGGGCCGGCGGGGAGTTCGCCGGCGGCCCGGTGGGCACGGGCCCCTACACGCTGGTCTCCTGGTCGAAGGGACGGCAGGCGGAGCTGGCCGCCAACCCGGGCTACTGGGGCGGCCGGCCGGCCTTCGACAGGATCGTGGTGAAGACGGTCCCGGACGCCAACGCGCGGGTGGCGGCGCTGCGGGCCGGTGAGGTCGCCGGGCTGATGGACAAGGGCGCCCTGCTCCCCGGCCAGGTCGCCGCGGTCGCCGCCGACGGCCGGTTCCGGGTCACCCGCACCCCCTCCGTGCTCACCCACTACCTGACCTTCAACGCCTCCCGGGGACCGTTCGCGGATCCGAGACTGCGCGAGGCGGTGGATCTGGCGATCGACCGGCGGGCCATCGCCGGCACGCTGCTGGCGGGTACGGCGACGCCCGGCGCGCCCTTCCTGTCGCCGATCTTCGGAGCCCTGTCCGATCCCGGCCTCCGCCCGGTCCACGACCCCGCCCGGGCACGCGGGCTCGTCGCCGCGGCGGGCCGCCCGGCCGGGCCGGTCTCCATCCTGATCTCCTCGTCGGAGACCGGCCAGTTCCCCTACGCCGACATCGCCGAGGTGCTGCGGGCCGACCTCCGGGCGGTGGGCCTGCCCGCCCGGGTGAACGTGGCCGAGGCGACGAAGGCGGTCATGGAGGCGGGAGACTACGACATCTTCCTGAGCGCCTACAGCGTGCCCAACGGCGACCCCGACTACCTGTTCCGCCGCTTCCTGCGCTCCGACGCGGCCTGGAACCGCGAGCGCAACCTCGGCTACCGCAGCGAGGAGTTCGACCGGCTGATCGACCGGGCCGCGGCCGCCGCCGGCGCGGACGAGCGCCGTGAGCTCTACCACCGGGTCCAGCGGCTGCTGGCCGCCGACCGGCCGATGATCCCGCTCGCCTACCAGGACAACCCGGTGGTGACGAGCAGCGCGGTGCGAGGTCTCACGCAGAGCCCGGCCTACCTGGTGGATCTCGCCGGACTGGCGCCGGCGCGGTGACCGCCGCCCTGCGGCGCGTGACACGGACGCTCCTCGTCCTGCTGGTGCTGTCGGCGCTGACCTTCCTCCTGACGTCCCTGGCACCCGGAGACCCGGCGGAGGAGATCCTCCGCCGCGGCGGCGTCCAGCCCACGGCGGAGAGCGTGGCCGTGCTGCGGGGCGAGCTCGGCCTCGACCGGCCGCTGTTCTCCCAGTACCTCCACTGGCTGCTCGGCGTGCTGCGAGGCGACTTCGGGCGCTCCCACGTCGACCGCGCGCCGGTGGCCGCCGAGATCCTGTCGCGGGTCCCGGCGACGCTGTGGCTGGCCGGGGTGGCCTCGCTCATCGCGGTCGGGCCGGCCGTGCTCGTGTCGGTCCGCGCCGCCCTCCGGCCGCGCGCACTCGACAGCCGGATCGCGCGGGCCGTGGCGGTGACGGTCGCGGCCGTCCCGCCGTACGTCGTCGGCATCCTGCTGATCAGCCTGGTCGCCGTCGGCGCGCGGGCCCTGCCGACCGGTGGCGACGGCTCCCCGGAGGCGGTGATCCTGCCGGCCGTCACCCTCGGCCTGGCCGGTACGGCCACGCTGCTCCGGCTGCTCCGGGCCGACCTGGCGGCCGTGGCGCGGCTGCCCTTCGTCAAGCTCGCCCTGGCCAAGGGGCTGACCGCGCGCCGTACCGTCGTGGTGCACGCGCTGCGCGCGGCCGCGCCCGGCGCGATCACCGCGGCCGGGATCGTGCTCACCGAGCTGCTGGCCGGCGCGGTGGTCGTCGAGACCCTGTTCGCCTGGCCCGGGGTGGGTCAGCTCGCCGTGTCGGCGATCCGGCAGCGGGACATCCCGACCGTGCAGGCGTACGTGCTGCTCGTCGCGCTCGGGACCGTGCTGGTCCTGGCCCTGGCCGAGCTGTGCGCGTCGCTGGCCGACCCCCGGACGCGACGGTGACGGGTCACCGTCCGCGGCCGCCCGCCGGGGGTGTCGCCGGCGCGCTGCTGTTTGGCGCGGTCGTCCTGTTCTGCCTGGCGGCGCCGGTGCTGTCGCCCCACGACCCCTACCGGCCGGACCTGGCGCGGGCCCTGCTCCCGGCCGGCGGGGAGCACTGGCTCGGGACCGACCAGCTCGGGCGCGACCTGCTCACCAGGACCGCCGCGGCGGGCCGTACCTCGCTGCTGCTGGCCGCCGCCGTCACCGCCGTCATCACCGCGGCCGGCACGGTCGCCGGCGCCGTGGCGGGCCTGGCGGGCGGCCGGCTCGACCGGCTGCTGCGGTCGGCGGCCGCCGTGGCGCTCGCGCTGCCCGGCCTCACGCTCGCGCTGGCCCTGGCCGGGGTGCTGCCGCCCGGCTTCACCGCCGTCCTCGCCGCCCTCGTGCCGCTGGGGTGGGTGAGCTGCGCCCTCGTCGTCCGGGCCGCGGTCGTGCGGGCGGCGGCCTCCGGCCACGTGCTGGCGGTCCGGGCGATGGGCGCGTCGCCCTTCTACCTGCTGCGCCGGACCATCCTCCCGCACGCGGTCGGGCCCGCCCTCACCGTCGCCACCGGCGACATGGCCAAGAGCCTGGTCGCGGCGACCTCGCTGAGCTTCCTCGGCATCGGCCTGCCCCCGCCGGAGGTCGACTGGGGCGGGATGGTCAGCGAGGGGACGGCCCTGCTCGTGGTCACTCCGCGGCTCGCGGCCGTGCCGGCGCTCGCGCTGGCCCTGACCAGCCTGGGTGTCACGCTCATGGCCGACGCGCTCCGCGAGGCCCGGCCCGCCGGATGAGTCGCACCGGATGAGGGGAAAAGCCCCACCGCTTTTCCGGTCTGCCGGTATCCTTGACTTTGATCATGACTGGCCTCCTTACCCTCCCTGGCGCGCCTTACACCCTGATGCTGCCGGTCGGGACAGGTGACTGCTGTGATCTGCGGTTACAGGGGCCCCTGTCCGGTTTCGAGGGCCGGCGTCACGGCTGTGGAGGGGAATGGCGGGTGACTCGGCGGGTCAGGTGAGGAAATTGAGCATGCCTCATGACTCTCAAAGAAAAGTTTCAAGACCATTTCGGACAAGGGTGCCTATGGTTTAGGCTCCATCGCTTACGTGGGCAGAACCGCCCGGATCGGTGTTCCGCCGCCGGGGCTGTCGGGCGCGAGCTCGGCGGCCGCCCACGTCGCAGGCCATGTGATCGGGACTACTGGGAGCGATGTGATGGGGCAGCACACGCCGTACGGAGCTCTGGATGACGGCGAGGGCTTGCCGGGCTCCAGGGGAGAGCACATCCTCCAGAGATTGTTCGCCACCAGGGACCGGGCGGAGCGCTTCTACGAACGGCAGGTCGTCGACCGCCTGACGCCCCATATGCGGGACTTCGTCGCCCGGCAGGAAATGGTCTTCGTGGGGACCGCGGACGCCGCGGGCAACTGTGACACGTCGTTCCGGGCGGGCCCGCCCGGGTTCGTCCGGGTGGTGGACGACACGAGGGTGATGTATCCGGAGTTCCGCGGCAACGGCGTCCTCGCCAGCCTGGGCAACATCATGGAGAACGCGCACCTCAGCCTGCTTTTCGTCGACTTCTTCGACGACCTCGTGGGCCTGCACATCAACGGCTCGGCGACCATCACCACCGCCTACGACGCGGCCCGCCGCTACGGCCTGGTCGACGAGGACCGCACCGCGCCCGGCCGCCGGGCCGAGCGCTGGGTCATGGTGGAGGTCGAGGAGGCATACATCCACTGCTCCAAGCACATCCCGCTGCTGACCAAGCAGGACCGCAGGGAGCGCAGGTCCGAAGGACGCAGGCCCGCGGGAGACGACTACTTCGGTGTCGGGCAGGTGAAGGTCGCCGGGCGGGAGCGGGAAGAGGCGGGAAAGTCGGTCGGGTGACGGAATGACAATCGACATCGGGCTGATCCGCCACAGCTGGTCACTCATCGAGCCGGTGGCCGACCAGGTCACCAAGCACTTCTACGGCAGGCTCTTCGCCAACTACCCGCACATCCGGGAGCTCTTCCCGCCCGCGATGGACCTCCAGCGCGACCGCCTGTTCCACGCGCTCGCCCAGGTGGTGCTCAACCTGGAGGACGGCGATGGGGTGGGCGACTATCTCGGCCAGCTCGCCCGGGACCACCGCAAGTACGGGGTCCAGCCCGAGCACTACCCCGCGGTCGGCGACTGCCTGGTCGCCGCGATGCGGTACCACGCGGGCGAGCTCTGGCGTCCCGCCTACGACGAGGCGTGGATGACCGCCTACAAGTTCATCGCCGAGGTGATGATCCAGGCCGCCGAGCAGGACGCCACCCAGTCTCCGCCGTCCTGGGTCGCGACCGTGGTCGCGCACGAGGTGCGCACCCCCGAGATCGCCGTGATCACCGTCCAGCCCGACCAGCCCTACCCCTACCGGGCCGGGCAGTACGCCACCCTGCAGAGCGCGCACTGGCCCCGGGTGTGGCGCCCGTACTCGATCGCGAACGCGCCCCGCCAGGACAACCTGCTCACCTTCCATGTGCGGATGGTGCCCGGCGGATGGGTCAGCACGGCGCTGATGCACCACACCCGGCCGGGCGACAGCCTCCTGCTGGGACCGCCGCGGGGGAGCCTCGTGCTCGACCGGGCGAGCACCTCGCACCTGATCTTCATCGCCGGCGGCACGGGTCTGGCCCCGCTCAAGGCGCTCATCGAGGAGTCGGTCTGGGTGCCCGACCGCCCCGCCATCGATCTCTTCCACGGTGTCCGGCGCAGCGTCGACGCCTACGACAACGAAGACCTGCAACGCCTGCGGTCGGACCACAGGCGCCTGCGGATCGTCCACGCGGTCTCCGACGATCCGGACCAGTGGCGCAGGCAGAGCGCGGTGGACGCCCTGGAGTATCACCGGATCGTCCCCGACGGAGACGTCTTCGTGTGCGGCTCGCCCGACATGGTGCGGGTGACCGCCAACCGCCTGCTCGGCCTGGGCGTGCCCCTCCACCGCATCCACACCGAGTTCGCCCCGGGGGGCGCGGCCAGATTCGCGGTGCTGTGAGGGGCCGCCGGGACCGGCCCCGATCGACCGGCCACCCGCCCGGTCCGGACGGGGCCTAGCCCGTCGGACGCTGGAGGGCGGTCCTGATGGTGTCCTCGGGGTAGGGCGACAGCCGTACGGCCTCCGGCACGCTCATCCGGCCGGCGGCCACCTCCCGGCAGAGCCCGGCGACGGCGGTGATCTCGGCGTGCTGGGCGGTGACGGACCGGCGGTCCATCGGATCCCCGTGGCCGGGCACCACGGTGCCCTCGCCGGCCAGCCCGAGCAGCCCGGCGACGGCGGCCGGCCATTCGAGCGGGTAGGCGTCGCCGTACGCCGGCGGCGCGCCGTTCTCCACCAGGTCACCGGCGAACACCACACCGGCGTCCGGGACGTGGACCACGAGGTCGTTGCTGGAGTGGCCGCGGCCGAAGTAGGCCATGACGATCTCGCGCCCGCCGACGGTCAACTCCGCCCGGTCGGTCACGAGGCGGTCCGGCAGCACGATCTCCGTCTTGGCGATGTCGTCGGCGATGTCGGCACGTCCCTCCTGCCGGTAACGCCGCGCCCAGGCCTCCTTCGTCCCGGCCCCGTCCGCGACCAGGTCGGCCCGGCACCCCTCCTGCGCCCAGACGGGGCAGTCCAGGAACGGCCGGGTGCCGAAGCTGTGGTCGAAGTGCGAGTGAGTGATCACCACCGTCCACGGATCCCGGGTGATCCGCCGCACCTCCGCGGCGAGCTCCGCCCCTTGCCGCTCGTCGCCTCGCGTGTCGACCACCAGGCAGCCGCCGTCACCCATGACCAGTCCCACCGACAGGTCCAGTTCCGTGTAACGGCGCACCAGCACCCTGTCGGCCACTTCGATCCATCGACCTTCCATGCGTCGCATTCTCCCCGGCCCGCCCCGCCGTGGCGAGCCACGGCGGGCCTTCCGCGTCACCGGCGGCCCATGTCGTGGACGGTCCGCGTCACAGCCGGTCGCAGCGCCGGCACCGGCCGCGTCTGCGCAGGTGGTAGGCGAGGGCGGCGGCGGCCAGGGCCGCTCCCCAGATCGGCCAGAACGTCTCCGGGAGCCAGGCGCCCACCTCGGAGAGCTCGAAGCGGCCCGCGACCGTCCAGCGGATGTAGGTCAGGCCCGCCACGGTGACGATGACCGAGACGAACGCGGCGGGGACGACGGCGAGCGCCGGCGGGACCCGCCTGCCGCGCAGGCCGGGGATCCACCGGGGGAAGACCTCGCCCCAGCGCTGGGTCAGCCCCAGGGTGAGGATCCCGCCCAGCGCTCCGAAGGTGGCCAGGTAGGCCCCCGCCAGCCAGATCCCCGGGGTGTCGCGGGAGCCCTCGGCGAGGAACTCCTCGCTGACCCCCAGCGGGATGCCCAGGGCCCAGGCCCATCGGGTCGCGCAGTACACCAGCGGCACCGTGGCGGCCACGTGGACGGCCCGGCGCCCCCAGCGGGCCGCGGCGGCCGGGGCCGTCCAGCCTCCGCCGCCCGCCGTACGGCCGCAGCCGGCGCAGGCCCGCCTGCCGCGGCGGTGGTAGGACAGGGCGGCCGCGGCCAGGAGTACCCCGCCGAGCACGCACAGCAGCTGGTTGACCACCTCCCAGGGCCAGACGTCGAGCAGGCCGGCGCCGCCGAGGTCCCAGCCGAACAGGGGCGCGACCAGCAGGAGCGGCGTGTAGGCGACGCCCATCATGAGGCGGGAGTCGGGGATCACCAGCGTCAGCACCACGGCGGCCGGCCAGGCGAGGGCGGGCGGCACCATCCGCAGCGGGCCCCGTCCCCGGACCACGGCGAGCACCAGTGACAGCACCGCGCAGGCCAGCCCCAGGCCGGCGATCCACCATCCGCCCGGCTGCGGGCGGGCGCCCGAGAGGATGGACAGCGCCCCGTCGGGATCGGGGTCGCTCGCGCCCCAGGGGAAGCCCGGCCCGCCCAGCGCCCAGCGCAGGCCGAGCAGGCCGTAGGCGAGCGACCAGAGCGCCGCGGCGTAACCGGCCCAGGCCGGCAGGCGTGACCTCGTCGAGGATCCCGGACGAGGTGGAGCCGTAACAGTTGTCATGGATCAAGCGTCCCCGCCGCCGGGACGGCGGGCCATGGGCCGTTCGGCAGGTCCGCGGCCGTTCCGGCGCCGCCGGCTATGCCGTCCGGCAGAGGCCGGGTGACGGCACCCGCGACCCGGGTCGCGCGGTCGCGGGTGCCGTCACCGATGGCCGGGGGTGGTGCTCAGGCGCAGGTGACGGAGTAGGAGACGGGGGACGACACCGCCGTGTTGGGCGTGACGGTCCGCAGGTAGCCGGTCACCGGACCGCTGGTCTTGACGGCCCGCCACTCGTCCCACACCACCGTCTTGGTGAGGGGGCCGCCGGCCGGGAAGTCGACCTGGGCGGTGGGGCTGGAGGTGCCGTTGTCGAACACCCAGGCGTATTCGACGGGCCCGCTGGTCGGGGCCGACACCGTGATCGTCGCGACGGCCTTCAGGTCGACCGGGCACGTGCCCGTGTGGGAGGACGGCGTGATCTTCGCGTCGGTCACCGAGGTCACCACGCCGCCGGTGTTCGGGACGGGCGGCCTGCCGTCGCACGTCACCGAGTACTCCGTGGTCCCGGACTTCACCGGCGTGGGGGTGAGGACGTCCACGAAGACCTTGCCGGCCTGGCTCCGCTGGACGTTCCACTGGTGGAACACCCGGTGGGGTCCAGGCCCGGTGATCTTCACCGTCTCCTTGTGCCAGTAGCCGCCGTCCGCCCACCGCCACCGGTAGGTGACGTCGAGCGGGAAGCCCGCGCCCTTCGGCGCGGTGATCATCGACGCGGCGGTCACCTGGTACGGGTTCTGGGTGGTGCACTCGCCGCCGCCCCGGCTCCAGGTGGTGATCACGGGATCCGACACCGTCACCGTGCCGGGCCCGGTGTCCTCGCAGGTGATCGTGAACTTCGCGGGACCCGCCTCCGACCTGCCCGGCGAGGTGATCTGCACCGTCGCGGACCCGCCGGCCACCTTGGCGGGGTCGGCCACCGGCCAGGTGAGGCTGACCGTCTTGGTCAGGTCCTTGGCGTCCTTGAACTCCCACTCGCCGGGGACCGTCGTGCCGTCGCCGCGGATCCACCGGTAGGTGACCTTGGCCGGCTTGGAGACGGCGAGATCGGCGGTGAAGGTGAAGGTGAGCGGCGCGGCGCACGTCCCGCGGTAGGCGGCCGGGTCGACCCGGACGCCCGTCACCGAGGCGGTCACCGGCGCGGGCGTCGGCGTGCAGGTCACCGAGTACGGGACCTTGGCCGAGGTGCTCAGGACCTTCCCGTGGCGGTCCAGGATCTCGATCCACCGGGTGCCGGACTGGCCGGCGAGGAAGGTGCGGCTCGCGCCGACCGTGCGTCGCGGCGAGTCCTTGGCCGAGAACCAGAGGTCCTGCCTGCCGAGCGGGCCCCCGTCGCTGTCGGCCCACCGGTAGGAGACGGCCGCGGGGACACGCGAGACGCGGATCGTGCCGACGAAGTCAATGGTCCTGCCGGGGGCCACGCACGGGCCCGAGTAGGTGTTGCCCCCCGCCACCTCGGCCGAGGCGCGCGGCGCGGGCCCCTGCCCCTCGGCGGGCGACCTGGGGGTCTCGACGTCGGTGGACCCCTGGCAGGTGACGGAGAAGTGGGCCCGCCCGGACGTCAGCTTCTTCGGACTGAGCACCTGTACGGCCTGCCAGCCACGGGTGCTGCGGGAGAAGGTCCGCCGCTCCTGGAGCTTGATCCCCGTCCCGGCCTTCGCCGTCCTGACCGCGCCCTTGGTGCCGTCGCCGCGCACCCAGCGGTATTTCACCCGGGCCGCGCCCTTGACGGTGACCGTGGCCGAGAACACCACCGCGGCCGGGCACCGCCCCGCCTGGCGGCCCGGGGTCGCCCGCACGCCCGCCACCGCCACCGACGGGGCCGCCTGCACGCCCGCCACCGCCACCGACGGGGCCGCCTGGGCGGGTGCGGCGAGCAGGCCCGCCGACAGCGAGAAGGCGGCCACCGCTGTCAGAGCCGGTCGCCACCATGGTCTGGAGAACATATGTCTGTCACGCTTCCTCTGCTTCTGATGCAAGCGTGCACAGCGTGCCCGGTGCGACTTGTGGCCCTCTTGTGAGCGGTTGCAGCGAGATGTGGCGGCCGCGCGCCGGTGGTGATCGCGGCCGTCACCGCTGGCAGAGCCGGCGCCGGCCGCCGTCCCTCGCGTCGTGGTCCTCCGCCGTCGTGAGGGTCCTGTCCCCGTAGGGCCGTGGATCCCCGCAGGGGCGTTGAAGGTCCTATCCCCGCAGGTAGGTCACGACCGCGAGGACCCGGCGGTGGTCGTCCTCGGCCGGGGGCAGGTCGAGTTTGGTGAGGATGTTGCCGATGTGCTTGCCCACGGCGGCCTCGGACACCACCAGGCTCCTGGCGATGGCCGCGTTGGACCGGCCTTCGGCCATCAACGCGAGGACCTCCCGCTCGCGAGGGGAGAGCCGCGCCAGCGGGTCGCGGCGGCGGCGCAGCAACTGCCGGACCACTTCGGGGTCCACGACCGTCCCGCCGGCGGCGACTCCGAGCAGCGCGTCGACGAACTCCTCGACATCACCCACCCGATCCTTGAGCAGGTAGCCCACCCCGGTGCCGTCGCCGGAGTCCAGGAGTTCGCTCGCGTAGGTCTGCTCGACGTACTGGCTCAGCACGAGGACCGGCAGGCCCGGGTCCGCCGAGCGGAGCGCCACCGCGGCCCGCAGTCCCTCGTCGGTGAAGCCGGGCGGCATCCGCACGTCGGTGACCACGATGTCCGGCGTGTGCGCGCGCACCGCGTCGACGAGGCCTCCGGCGTCGCCCACCGCGGCCACCACCCGGTGCCCGAACCGGTTGAGCAGCCCGGCCAGCCCCTCGCGGAGCAGTACGCCGTCCTCGGCGAGGACTATCGTCAGTGGGCGATCGACGGGCAAGGGATCTCCACTCGTAGCAGGGTCGGCCCGCCGGACGGGCTGGAGAGCATCAGTCTGCCGTTCACCACCGAGACGCGGTCGGCCAGCCCCGCCAGGCCGGTGCCCTCCGACGTGTTCGCGCCGCCCATGCCGTCGTCGTGGATCTCCACGACCAGCCGGGTGCCGTCCAGCCATCCGGTGATCGAGGCCTCACGGGCGCCGCTGTGCTTGGCCACGTTCGTCAGCGCCTCGGAGATCACGAAGTAGGCGACGGACTCCACCACCTCGGGCAGCCGCACGGGAAGCACCATGGAGACCTCGACGGGCACCGGGGAGCGGTCGGCGACGTCGGCGACGGCCGCGGGCAGTCCCCGGTCGGTGAGGATCTGCGGGTGGATCCCCCTGATCAGGTCGCGGACCTCGGCCAGCGCGAGCTTCGCCTGCTCGTGCGCCTTGCCGACGAGTTCGGCGGCCTCCGGGCCCTCCGACAGCTTGGCCAGGCCGAGTGTCATGGTCAGCGCGACCAGCCGCTGCTGGGCGCCGTCGTGCAGATCCCGCTCGATCCGCCGCCGCTCGACCTCGAACGCCTCCACCAGCCGGGTCCTGGACCGGGTGAGCTCGTCGAGCCGCTGTCCCAGCTCGCTCTCCCGGGGGGTGAGGAGCAGCCTGGCCAGCATGCCGTGGGCCGTGGCGAGCAATGTCAGCGGGTAGAGGGCCAGGGCGAGCCAGACCGCCCCGACGGCGAGTGCCGCGAAGGCCTCCAGATCCGTGTCGACCGTCCAGAACCTCAGCACCCAGAACTCACCCGTCTGGGCGCGCAGAACCGGTGTCAGGATCATCGTCACCGGCGCGCCGAGGCCGAACACCACCGCCAGCAACTCGATCGGCCAGAGCACGGCGACCAGCAGGATCAGGTAGGCCAGCTCCCGCCAGGTGGCCTGCTCCTGCAGGCGGAGGCCTATCCACCCGCGCAGCCCCCGCGGCTCCGGCCGGCGGTGCGGGGTGCCGGCCGGAGCCGGGTCGATGATCCGCAACCGGCGGCGTTCCAGCGCGGCCACCGGTATCCCGCTGAACCCCAGCGCCAGCAGCAGCGGGATGCCCACCAGCAGCAGCGCCAGGACCGTGCTCACGAACAGGGCCATGAGGAACACCACCAGGACGACCTCGCCGAGGAGCACACCGGTGATCAGGTAGGCCAGTGAACGCCAGGGCCAGGGGGTCAGCAACAGGTCCCGTCGGGTGAGGGCCCGCCAGGCGGCCGATGACTGCATCCCCCGACAGTACGGCCCGCGCCGCCGCGCTTCCCAGCAGGCTGGATCCACCTCCAGGGTATGCCCAGCCCTACCTTGAAGACTAGGTTCCGGCTCCCTGCGGACGGCCTCCCCGTGACAGTCTCATTGGGGGCATGAACGGAACAGCGGTGCCCCCGGACCTGCGCGCATTCATGTCGGTCGCGCTGCGCAGGCAGGGCGTGGTGGGCGCGATCGCGCCGAGCTCTCCAACCCTGGCCAGAGCCCTGACCGCGGTGGTGCCCACGGGCGGTACGCCGGTGGTGATCGAGCTCGGCCCGGGGACCGGTCCGATCAGCGAGGCCATCCGGCGGCGGCTGGCCTCCGGCTCGCGGCACCTCGCCGTCGAGATCGAGCCGGACCTGGCGGCGCACCTGCGCCGGACCAGGCCCTGGATGGAGACCATCCAGGGTGACGCCGCCGACCTCGGTGCGCTCCTGAGCGAGGCCGGGGTGGAGCGGGCGGACGCGGTGGTCAGCACGCTGCCGTGGTCGCTGTTCCCCGGCGAGCGGC
>NZ_JBSFPS010000008.1:0-82069 GCF_053588315.1 Streptosporangium sp. NPDC003464
CAGGTCGAGGCGGGCCAGTGCTGCGAAGAGGCCGTCGTCATCGCTCACGGCTTCCATCTCTCCTGGTAGTCCGGGTGGTCGGAGTAGGGCAGGGCTCCAGTCGATCATCGCCCGCAGGGTCCGCTGGCGCGCCGGAGCCCCCCGTCTGCCGGAGGTCAGCAGCCGGAACCGGTCGTCGAGCCGGGCGAGCAGCTCGTGGACGCCCAGCGCCCGCACCCGGGCGGCGGCCAGCTCCAGGGCCAGCGGGATCCCGTCCAGACGGCGGCAGATCAGGGCCACGGCCTCGGCGTCGTCGTCGCCGAAGGTGGAGCCGGGGGCGGCCGCGGCGGCCCGGGCGACGAACAGGTCGACGGCGTCGGAGCGCCACCCGGACACCGGCAGGGCCAGGGGCGGGACGCTCCACAGGGTCTCGCCCTGGATGTCGAGCGGTTCCTGGCTGGTGGCCAGGATGCGCAGCCCGGGCGCGCCGCGCAGGAGACGCTCGCTCAGCGCGGCGGCCGCGTCGATGACGTGCTCGCAGTTGTCGAGGACGAGCAGCAGACGTTTCGCCCCCAGGGCCTCGGCGAGCCGCTCGGCCGGCGGGGACGCCGGCCCCTCCTCGCGGATGCCGAGCACGGTCATGAGAGATTCGGCGGGGTCTCCGCCGGCGGCCAGTTCGGCGAGCCACACCCCGTCCGGGTAGGCGGCGGCGGCCTGGTGGGCGGCCGCGATCGCCAGCCGGGTCTTGCCGACGCCGCCGGGCCCGGTGAGCGTCACGAGCCTGTTGCCCTCCAACAGTGTGCGCACCGAGATGACGGCCCCGTCCCTGCCGATCAGCTCGGTGAGCGGCGCGGGCAGGTTCGTGCGAGGGGCGGGTCGCGCGGGCGTGGAGGTCAGGGACGGGTCCTGGCGCAGGATCGCCTGGTGGAGGGCGGCGAGCTCGGGGCCGGGGTCGAGACCCAGCTCCTCGGCCAGCCGCGAGCGGAACTCGGTGTAGCCGGCCAGCGCGTCGGCCTGCCGCCCCGCCCGGCAGAGGGCGAGAAGGTGGGCCGCGCGCAGCCGTTCGCGCAGTGGGTGGCGGGCCACCAGATCCCCGAGCTCGCCGATGAGCATCCCGTGCTCGCCCAGCGCCAGCCGCGCCTCCGCCTGCTCCTCCAGAGCGGCCAGCCGCGACTCCTCCAGCCGCTGGACGGCCGCCCTGACGAACTCCTCGTCGCCGAAGTCGGCGTAGGCGGGCCCGCGCCACAGGCCGAGCGCGTCGGCCAGCAGCCGGACCCTGGTGTGCGGGTCGTCGTGGTCGCGGGCCTGTCCGGTCAGGGCGGTGAAGCGTCCGACGTCGTCGGGCACGGCGCGCAGCAGGTAGCCGGCCGGGCCGGACACCACCAGGTCGCGGCCGCCCGGCTCGGCCGACTCGAGCGCCCTGCGCAGGTGCCACACCTTGTTCTGCAGGGCGGCCGCCGGGTTGGCGGGCAGCTCGTGCCCCCACAGGTCCTCGGCCAGCCGGTCGGCGGACACCGGCCGCCCGCCGTGGATGAGCAGGTCGGCCAGGAGCGCGCGCACCTTCGTCTCGGGGACGGTGACCGGCTCGCCTCCGGTGGTCTCCACCAACAGTGGACCGAGCACCCCGAAACGCATGCCGATCACGCTAACGCACCCGTGCGAGAGCCCGTCGAGAGGGGGACGAGAGCGGCCTCGGGCAACGTGGAGCCCATCGAGATGGGAGTAGGACATGGACAACAAGACACCCGTCACCGTCGTCGGGCTGGGGCTGATGGGACAGGCGCTGGCCGCGGCGTTCCTGGCGGCGGGACACCCGACGACCGTGTGGAACCGTACGGCGGGCAAGGCCGACGACCTGGTCGCCAGGGGAGCGGTGCGCGCGGCGACGGTGGCCGAGGCGGTCGCGGCGAGCCCGCTGACCGTCGTGTGTGTGGTGACCTATGAGGCGGTGGACGACGTCCTCGACGCGGCGGGCGGCGGCCTGGCGGGCCGGGCGCTGGTCAACCTCACCAACGGCACGCCCGGACAGGCCCGCCGGACCGGTGCGCGCGTCGCCGGGCTGGGCGCGGACTACGTCGACGGCGGGATCATGGCGGTGCCGCAGATGATCGCCGGCCCCGGGGCGCTGATCCTCTACAGCGGCGCGCGGGCCGCCTTCGAGAGCCACCGGCAGGCGCTGGAGGTCCTGGGCGAGGCCAGATATCTGGACGGCGACCCCGGCACCGCCCCGCTCTACGATCTGGCGCTGCTGACCGCGATGTACGGCATGTTCGGCGGTTTCTACCAGTCGCTGGCCATGGTCAGGGCGGCGGGGATCAAGGCGGAGGAGTTCACGCCGATGGTGACGGCCTGGCTGGCGGCCATGGCCGCGAGCATGCCCGCGGCCGCGGCGGAGGTCGACGCGGGGGAGTACGCCACCAAGGTGTCCAACCTGGCCATGAACCAGGCGGCCTTCCCCAACTTCATCGACGCCAACAGGGCGCTGGGACTCAGCCCCGACCTGTTGCTGCCCATCAAGGCGCTGATCGACAGGGCGGTGGCCGAGGGACACGGCGGTGACGGCCTCGCCCGGCTGGTGGAACTGATCTAGCGCAGCCTCCCTCGGGGGGAGCGGGCGGACCGGCGGCCCGGCCGCCCGAGGACCGCCCGAGGACCGCCCGGGGACCGCCCGCGCCGGCCGGCGCCGGCGGGTCCGGCGTCACCCGGTTCGGAGCCTCAAAGGGCGGCGAGGGCCTGGCGGGCCTCGGCGGCCACCGCGCGGCGGGCACCGTTCTCGCCCAGCGTGAGAACGTGCCGCAGCGCCAGGCCGTAGGCCCGGCCGAACGCCTCCTCGGCCGTCACCTCGATGTCCGGCGCCACGCCGACGCCCTCCCAGTTGTCGCCCCTGACCGGGTTGACGGCGCGGCCCGAGGGGACGGCCGACTTCAGGTGCGGACCGACACGGTAGCGGGTGCCGGGGTTGGCGCCGCCCCTGGTGCGCTCGCCGATGATCACGGCGCGGTCGCGGGTCTGCAGGTCGTAGGTGAACTCCTCGGCTGCGGAGAACGTCAGCGAGCTGGTCAGGACGTAGACCGGCCGGTCGGGGCCGAAACGCGGGCCGGGGACGTAGGGCAGGGTCCAGGACTGCTCGGTGCCGCCGGTCTCGCGCCGGTAGATGGAGTTGAGGTGGGTGGGCTCGTCGGAGCCGAAGAGGTAGCTGCAGATCAGCGCCACCATGCCGGGGGAGCCGCCCCGGTTGCGGCGCACGTCGAACATGAGCGCGTCGGCGTCGGCCACCAGCGTCATCGCCGCCACCGCCCTGTCGCCGGCCACTTCGGGCCAGTGGAACGCCGTCGTGTCGATGTAGCCGATGTTCCCGGGCAGCCGCTCCACGCGGGCGAAGCCGTACCCGGACAGCGAGATCTCCGCCCGGTACAGGACGGCGTCGAACGGGTCGTCGACCGGCACCTCGTCGATGCTGTGGATCAGCCGCAGGTGCTTGTCGCCGTTGACCGACTGGAGGTCCTCGGTCACGGCCGCGGCGAAGGCCTCATCCTCCGAGATCCCGGCGTAGGCGCCCGCGGCCAGCCGCTTCCGCAGGATGTCCGCGATCTCCACCCCGATCTCGGGGAAAACGTAGTGTTCGACCAGCTGTGCGCAGAGTGCTGCGATCTGTGGTGACCAGTCCATGGTCACGGACTCTAGTGTTCCGGCGACATCTTCGGATCTTCCGGGCGGGCAGATCTTCCGGGCGGACAGCAGGCGGGCTGGTCACCAATGAACAGAAGTGCTACCGTAATTCATGAGAATTACTAGTAGCACTACCGGTGACAGTCGAGAATCACTACTGGACGTCGCGGCCCTGCGGGCCGACACTCCCGGCTGCCGGGAGGTGGTGCACTTCAACAACGCCGGCTGCGGCCTGCTGGCCGCACCGGTGCTGGCCACGATGCTCGACCACCTGAACCTGGAAGCGCGTATCGGTGGCTACGAGGCGTCGGCCGCCCGCGCCGAGCAGGTCCGCGGGTTCTACACGGAGATCGCCGCGCTGACCGGCTGCACGCCGGACAACATCGCCTTCGCCGGCAGCGCCACCCACGCCTACTCCACCGCCCTGTCGGCGATCCCGTTCGAGGCCGGCGACGTCATCCTCACCACCCGCAACGACTTCATCTCCAACCAGATCGCCTTCCTGTCCCTGCGCAAGCGGTACGGCGTGCGGATCGTGCACGCCCCCGACACGCCGGACGGCGGGGTGGACGTGGCGGCGATGGCCGCGCTGATGCGCTCGCACCGCCCCCGGTTGGTGGCCGCCACCCACATCCCCACCAACTCCGGCCTGGTCCAGCCGGTCGCGGAGATCGGCCGACACTGCCGCGAGCTTGACCTGCTGTATCTGGTCGACGCCTGCCAGTCGGTCGGTCAGTATCCCGTCGACGTCGCCGAGATCGGCTGCGACCTGCTCACCGCCACCTGCCGCAAGTTCCTGCGGGGGCCCCGGGGCTCGGGCTTCCTGTACGTGTCCGACCGCGTCCTGCGCGCCGGCTACGAGCCGCTGTTCATCGACATGCACGGCTCTCGCTGGGTCGAGCCGGGCCGCTACCAGCCCGTCGAGTCCGCCGCCCGGTTCGAGGAGTGGGAGTTCCCCTACGCCACCGTGCTCGGCTGCGCGGCCGCCGTGCGCTACGCCCGCCAGGTCGGCGTGGACGCCATCGCGCGCCGCTCCCCGGCGCTGGCCGCCCGGCTGCGCGACCGGCTCGCCGCCGTCCCCGGGGTGCGCGTGCTCGATCGCGGCCCCCGGCTGGGCGCCCTGGTCACCTTCGCGATCGAAGGCTGGCGGCCGGAGCCGTTCAAGGCGGCCCTGGACGCGCGGAACATCAACTCGGCGCTCAGCTTCCGCGAGTTCGCCCAGTACGACTTCGGCGACAAGGACGTCGACTGGTGCCTGCGCCTGTCGCCGCACTACTACAACACCGAGGACGAGGTCGAGGAGGTCGCCGCCGCCGTCGCCGATCTCGCCGGCCGCCGGGCGGGTGCCCGCTGATGCCGGAGACGACCCTGCCGGCCGCACCGGCCGCGCCGGCGTCCCGGGCGGACGGGGCTCAGCCGGCGCGGTCCCCGGACGCGAGGAACGCCAGGACGGCGGGGCCCGCGAGGTGGCGGAACTCTTCGAAGTAGGCGTGGCGGGCGCCCGGTATGAGGTGCGTCAGGGCGCCCGGGATGCGGCCGGCGAGGAGGGGCGCGTTGGCGGCCGGGTTGAAGAGGTCATCGGTGCCGTGGATGACCAGCGTGGGCGCGGTGATGCGGGGCAGCGCGTCCCAGGCGTCGTGGCCGGCGCTGGCGGCCAGGTGGCGCCGTCGCGCGTGATCCGGCATGCCGGGGTCTCCGACGGTGTTGTGGGGGCCGGGGTGGTCGGCCAGCCAGGCAGGGGTGTACATCAGCTCCAGCAGCGCCCGCCGGGCGGCCTGCCGGTCGGGCTGGGCCAGCGACTTCCTGACGGTGTTGTCGCGTTCGACGCCGTGCGCCCCGCCCGGTGAGCTGCATCCCAGGATCAGCGACCCGACCCGGCCGGGGTGGTCGGCCGCCAGCCACTGGGCGACCCGCCCGCCCATCGACGTCCCGTAGACGTGGGCCCGGCCGACGCCCAGGTCGTCGAGGATCGCGATGACGTCGGCGGCGAAGCCCCGGGTGCTGTAGGGCAGGTCGGGGCTGTCGCTCGCGCCCGTGCCGCGGTAGTCGAAGGTGATCGTGCGGTAGTCGTCCTCGAAGTCCTGCCGGACGCCGTCCCACCAACGGTGGCTGTTGGCCTGGCCGGCGAGCAGGACGAGAGGCTCGCCCCGGCCGCGGGTCTGGTAGGAGACGGCCGTGCCGTCCCGGGTGGTCACCGTCGGCACCGTACGGCCCCCATCATGCCTCCAACCTGATCGCCCGCTCCTGACCGTCGCCTGACCGAGGTCCGGTCGCGGAGACTACCGCACCCGTCGGGCCCCGAGGGAGACGTGGACGGCCGGCCGGACGGAACAGCCGTACGGCGGTGCTCGACGACCCGGCCGGAGCGGATTCCGGCAACAGGTCCGGGCCTGCCGGTCGCGCCCTGATATAGGCCGGTAATTGACCTATATCAGCCATAGGCTGGTCCCCGGAGCCGGTCGAAGATCCGGCCGTGCTCCGCTGAGCCGATCGGCACGAGGAGGACGATGGACACCGGCATGACCCCGAAGAGCCCGCCCGGGGCTCGGGAAGTACGGCCGGCCGGACGCACGGAGGGGGCCCGCCGACGATGACTGACGCGTCCGTGCTCTCCCAGCGCACCCTCAACCGCACCCTGCTGGAACGCCAACTGCTGGTGCGCCGCGCCTCCCTTTCCCCGCTCCAGGCCGTCGAGCACCTGGTCGCGATGCAGGGGCAGGAGCCCAACTGGCCATATGTGGGCCTGTGGACCCGGCTGGCCGCCTTCCGGCACGACGACCTGACGGCCCTGCTCCACGACCGCCGCGTGGTGCGCTCCACGGTGCTGCGCAGCACCCAGCACCTGGTCAGCGGCGACGACTACCGCTGGCTGCGGCCGGCCGTCCAGCCGGTCCTGAACCGTACGGCGCGGGCGGCGTACTTCGCCCGGGAGGCCGCGGGGCTGGACCTCGCCGAGCTCGCCGCCGCCGGACGGGAGCTGCTGGCGGGCCGGACGCTCTCCCGCCGGCAGCTCGCGCGGCTGCTCGCCGAGCGCTACCCGGGCCGGGACGGCCGGGTGCTCGCCGGGGCGGTGGAGCTCCAGGTGGAGCTGGTGCACCCACCGCACACCGGCGCCTGGGGCGGCTGGGGCAACCGCCCCGCCATCTCCGTCACCCTGGCGGAGGCGTGGCTCGGCCGGCCCCTGGAGGCGTCACCGCACGTCGAAACGGCGATCGGCCGCTATCTGGCGGCGTTCGGCCCGGCCGGCGTCATGGACGTCCAGGCCTGGTCCGGGCTCACCCGGCTGCGCGAGGTGATCGACGGCATGCGGTCCCGGCTGCGCGTCTTCCGCGACGAGCAGGGCAAGGAGCTGTTCGACCTGCCCGGCGCGCCGTTGGCCGAGGCGGACATGCCCGTCCCGGTGCGTTTCCTGCCGGCCTTCGACAACATCCTCCTGGGCCACGCCGACCGGACCCGGGTGATCAGCGACGAGGACCGTAAGCGGGTGATGCCCGGCGGCGCGATGGTACGGCCCACCTTTCTCGTCGACGGTTACGTCCGTGGCATCTGGTCGATGAAGGACTCGACGCTGCTCATCTCCCCGTTCCGGCCGCTGACCGCGGCGGATGCCACGGCGGTGCGGGGAGAGGCGGAGGATCTGCTCGCCTTCGTCGTGCCGGACGCCTCCGGGTGGGACATCGCGTTCGCCTGAGTCCTTGAGTCCGTCTGGGAGAGGCGGGCCGACCCCGGGTGGGCCGACCACCAGGCCAGGACGGCGCGCGTCATCCCCGTGGTCGCCCTCGTCCCGATCCTCGACGCGGCGACGGTCCAGGCACGACGCGCCGCGCCCGTCCGGCTGGGCGCGGGGTCCGGTCCGGCGTGAGGTGTCCGGCGGGGCCGAGGACGAGGACGGGCGGGTACGTAGGATGGCCCCCGTGACGGAGACACCTGCCACGGGCTACGACGGCCTGTCGTCCCGGTCCGTCCCGGAGGCCGAGCTGCGGGAGTTCCTGCTCGACTGCTTCGGGATCGCCGAGCACGAGCTGTTCATCGGTCACCGCGACCGGGTCGCCGAGGACCTGCGGGACGTCCCGCGGGAGGTGGTGTTCGCCGCGTTCTGCACCTACCAGCAGGTCAACGGCCACTTCGCGATGGACTTCGACGTCGGCATCGAGGGACGGCTCGCCGACCGGGTGGGCCGCCGGGAGTTCGCCGAGAGGTTCGCCGCGCGCTTCGGGGCGTACGTGCTGTACGGCGAGGCCGAGCCGCCGGGACTGTGGACGGTGATCCTGGCGGACGGCAGCCGTCTCCGTGTCGCGATGGAGGAAAGGGAGGACGACCGGTCGGTGCTCCAGGCGGCCACGGCGCCGGTGCCGGGCCTGCCCGGGGTCCGCGTGGACGAGAGCCTCTGGCGGATCCGGTGAGTCCGGATGCTCCCCGACCCCCGCGGGGGTGGCCCGTACGGACCGGGTGATGTAGTTTCTACGCCCGCCCGAGCGAAGGAGTTCACCGTGTCCGCGACTCCGCAGGAGATCTTCGAGCGTTACATCTGGTCCGGGATGACCCGGAACGCCACCGCACTGGCCGAGATGTTCACCGTGGACGGTGTCCTCGAGGCGCCGCTCGTCCCGGTCGGCCGCGCCTTCCCCCGGCGGCTGGAGGGACGCGAGGAGATCCGCGAGGCGATGGCCGCCTACTACGAGAGGTCGGCGGGCGCCGACCTCTCGGTGAACGTGGAGGGGTCCCGGTACGTGCTGCACGCCACCGCCGACCCCGAGGTGTTCATCGCCGAGATCGACACCGCTCTCGACGGGCCAGGCGGGGCCACGGTCATGTCACTGGTCCAGATCTTCCGCCTCCGCGACGGGAAGATCGCCCAGCTGCGTGACTACTTCGCGCCCGATCAGGTGGACTGAGGCCGGGGGAGTGCCGGCGGCGCCCCGTCCCCGCGGGGGAGGCGTCACCGCCGGCGTCCGTCGCGCCGGACGCCCCGGCGCTCCTGCTCCCGCGGAGCTCAGGGGAGGCAGCCGACGTGCGCGAGGGCCTGCTTCAGCAGGACGCCGTGGCCGCCGGACATCTCCTGCTGCACCAGCGGCGACGCGGCCTCCTGCGGGGTGAACCAGACGAGGTCCAGGGCGTCTTGCCGGGGCCGGCAGTCACCCGCGACCGGGACGACGTAGGCGAGGGAGACCGCGTGCTGCCGGGGGTCGTGGTACGGGGTGACACCGAGCGTCGGGAAGTATTCGGCGATGGTGAACGGCTGCGGAGAGACCGGGACGTGGGGGAGCGCCACCGGGCCGAGGTCCTTCTCCAGGTGGCGCATGAGCGCGTCGCGGACGCGTTCGTGGTGGAGCACGCGGCCGGAGACGAGGGCGCGGCTGACCGTCCCGTCCGATCCGATGCGCAGCAACAGGCCGACATGCGTGACCACTCCCTTGTCGTCGACCCGCACCGGTACGGCGTCGACATAGAGGATCGGCATCCGCGCGCGCGTGGATTCCAGCTCTTCAGGGGAGAGCCAGCCGGGCCTGGCTTCGGTCATTTCGGTCATTGATCGATCGTACTTCCCGCCCGGCTCCGGAGTCGCGATCACTCTCCGGAGTCGCGGTCACTTTCCGGAGTCGCGGCGGGAGGGGGAGATCGCTGACCGACCCCGGAGGCGGGCGCGGCCGCAGCCGGTCGGGGTAGTCGGTGATCATTCCGTCGACGCCGTCGTCGATGAGCTTGTTCATCGTCGGCACGTCGTCGACGGTCCACGGGATCACCTTGATGCCCAGGCTGTGCGCCTGGTCGACGCCACGGCGGTGCCGAGGACCGTGATCGCCGTGATCGCACGCCAGCTGTTCATCGGGCATCCGTTCCTTCCCTCGCGGGTGCTGCGGAGGGCCGGGACCTGAGGGGCGGCCGGCCACCGTGACCCAAAATCGGCGGCGGGCACGGCCGGAAGGCGTATGGGAATTGAGCGTGAGACGAAGGTTCCGTGAGTAACCGGGGTCACCGATGGGCGTCCCGCCCGGCGGGGCCCGGGCCGAGATGGCGGTTTTCCGCAAGAAATGCAGAGGAATTTCGCAATAGCCTGGAAATTGGGCGGTAACTAGCGTCGACGGGTGCTCAGAAACACTCTTGCCGCGATCTTCCTCGCCCTGCTCCCCCTGCCCGGCCACGTCCAGGCAGACGACATCACCCCTGCGGCGGTGGACGCGTTCGTCGAGCGCTACCGCGAGGCGACGGGGCTGCCCGGGGTCGCGGTGGCGATCACCAAGGGGGCGGAAGTCGTCCATGCCGCCGGGTACGGCGAGACCGCTTCCGGTGATCCCGTGACGGCGGACGTCCCCATGGCCGTCGCGTCGGTCAGCAAGTCCTTCACCTCCCTCGCCGTCATGCAACTGGTGGAGCGGGGCCAGGTCGGACTCGACAGACCGGTCCGCGCCTACCTGCCCGAGTTCACGATGGCCGATCCCCGGGCAGCGGAGATCACCGTACGGCAGCTGCTCAACCAGACGTCGGGCATGGCCGACTCGGCCTTCCGGGAGAAGAGCCTGCCCCAGCCCGGCACGTTGGAGGGCGCCGTGGCACGGCTCAGGACGGCGGAGCTCGCCGCGGCCCCGGGGACCGCCTTCAGCTACCACAACACCAACTACCAGGTCGCCGCGCGGCTCGTCGAGGTGGTGAGCGGCGAGCCGTTCGCGGCCTACCTCGACGCGCACGTGTTCACGCCGCTCGGCATGCGCGACAGCATGACGATCGACACCGACCGGGACCTGCCGGACAGCGCGCGCGGCCATCTGTACATCCTCGGACAGGCGGTCGCCCTGCCGGAGCCGACCGGGTTCGGCAACGGCTCCGGCGGGGTCCTCAGCACCGCCGCCGACATGGCCCGGTGGCTGATCGCGCAGAACAACGGCGTCCTGTCCCCCCGGAGCGTCACGGAGATGCGCACCCCCTCCGAGCAGAACGGGCACTACGCCCTGGGCTGGTCGCTCGGCGAGACCAGGCGTGGCACGCCCGTCGTCGAGCACGGCGGCGACCTCTTCACCTCCACGGCCCATCAGCTGCTGATGCCGGAGTCCGGGTACGGCGTCGCGGTCATGGCGAACACCGGTATGGCCTTCGCCGACGCCGGCGCCCTGATGGACGGCCTGGTCGCCATGATCGAGGGAGACGCGCCGGAGATCCCCTCCGCGCCGCCCGTCCTCCTCACCGACGTCATCTTCGTGCTGCTGACCCTGGTGACCATCGGGCTGGCGGCGCGCGGGGTGGCCCGCTCCCGGCGGTGGGCTGCCCGCCGTACGGGGTGGCAGCGGTGGCGGCTGCTGCCCTGCCTGGTGCCGCTCGCGCTGTGCGCGGCGATCACCCCGGTCTTCCGGGGGCTCGCCCGGGGCGCCGACATCATGTGGATCCAGGTGGTCTACCTCTACCCGACGTTCATGATCTGGCTGGTGACGGCCGCGACCGCGGGTACGGCGGTGGTGGTCGCACGGATCTGCGGTGGCGCGCGCCGGCTGTCCCCGCGCCTGTCCAGCACCGACTGACCCACCGGGCCCGGGGATCGGCGCACCGGCGTACCGGTGCCGGCCGGCCTCCGCCGACCGCCGCGCGCCCGGCCGCACCGTCGCCTTGACGGATCGATCGGTGATCGGCCGCGTGATACTGGCGGATGAGCCACGCGCCCTCGACGCGCTCCGCGACGACACCGGTGCCGGTCAACGCCGGCCCTCCAGCCCGCTGTGGAGGGCCTGGTGCTCCCATTGGTGTCGCGGCTGGGTGTGCAGCCGCCAGTAGTGTTCGGCGATGTCGTCGGGGTCGAAGTCGGTGCCGGGGGCGACGGGACCGGCCACGGTGACGCTGGCCACGTGCACGCCGGAGGCCCCGTAGGCCTGGTCGAGCAGCGTCACCAGGGTGCGGACCCCGGCCTTGCCCAGCGAGAGGCTCACATACTCCACTTCGGGCTCGGGCATGCCTCCGGTGATGAGGAACGAGCCGCCGCCGCGCCGTGCCATCACGGGCGCGACGTGGGCGGCGGCGGTGAGCGCGCCGACCACGTTGACCGCCCAGGCGTCCAGATGGGCACGGACCGACAGTTCGCCCGGCGCGTCGGCCTGGATGATCGCGGCGTTGTACACCACGGCGTCCGGCGGACCGAGTTCTCCGGACGCCGCGTCGAGGGCGCCGCGCAGCGCGGTCTCGTCGGTGCTGTCGGCCGTCAGGGTGACGACCGGCACGCCGCTGGGAGCGACGGCCTTGGCCGCGGCCTCCAGCGTCCGGTCACTGCGTGCGATGAGGGCGATCGGAAATCCCTCCCTGGCGAACCGCCGGGCGACCGCCTGCCCGATCCCCGGGCCCGCTCCGATGACCACCGCTCCAGACATCCCTGTTCTCCCTCTGCTCTCCGTGATCGGTAACAATGGGGACGTTAAGGGGTCACATCAATGTGAGGGTCAATCCCGGAGGAAGCGCATGCGGATCGGCGACCTTGTCCAGGAGACGGGGGTGAACCGGCGGTTGCTGCGTTACTACGAGGAGCAGGGCCTGCTCAGGCCGGTACGGCTGGCCAACGGCTACCGCGACTACTCCGAATCCGACGTCGCCGCGGTGGGCCACATCCGCACCCTGCTCGCGGCCGGCCTGCCCACCACGGTCATCGCCCGGTTCCTGCACTGCGTCCACGACGAGGACGGGCAGATGGTGACGTCGGCCTGTCCGGCCGTGATCTCCAACCTGCAACGGCAGCGCGCCCGCATCGCCGAGACGATCACCCAGCTCCAGACGTCCCAGCGGAAGCTGGACTCGGTGCTGGCCGTCGCCCTGCGGCGGCCCGCGCGCGGGCCGGATGAGGCCGAGGACAGGACAGGGGACAGCCTTTCCGGCGGACCCGCCCCGGATCGACGGTTGGTGACACGCCCTTCGACGGCGGCCCCGTCCGTCGGACGGGGCGCCGCAGCAATGCCTTTCTGATTCATGGTTCTGTCACGGAGACGGACCGGTCGATAAAGAAAGCGGAGAATCGCCGTGAGGATTTCTTACCCGGCGACGGCTCCGGCCGTCCTGGTCGGGGGCGGCGCCGGCACGTGCGAGGATCGCGGCGCCCGGGCCGGGACCGCCGCGCGCGGGCGCGTCACGACCACGGCGCCGTCGGATACCACGGGATGATCTCCCGGCGGGCCAGCATCCGCACGTCCCAGTACAGGAAGGTGAACACCCCGGCGACGATCAGCGACGACGCCGTCAGGACCGCGATCCGGCTCGGCTTGGCCATCAGCCACCGCTGCAACCGGCTGCCCGCGACGAACGACAGGATCAAGAACAGCAGCGTCATGATGACGATGTTGCCGACCGACTGCAGGACGAAGGCCGCCGCGCCGTACAGGGGGTTGCCGCTCTCCGCCGCCTCCCGGAACATCTGCCGGAACAGCGCGAACGGCCGTCCGATCAGGAACCCGCCGATCAGCGCGCCCATGAACACCATCGGCGCGTTGGGGAAGCGCCTGGAGACGCGGGCGAACGGATCACGGACGACGCCGAGCGCGGCCAGCCCCAGGTAGAGCATCGCCAACCCGATCAGGCCGTAGACCACCATCGACTGGATACCGCGCGGCGAGAGGGTCCCGGGGGTGTTCTGCACGGTCGAGAACTGCGGCATGCTCGTTCCCACGGCCCCGACGATCGCGCCGTAGACGGCGGATACGGTGATCATGCCGATCGACAGCCAGCCCAGCGGCTTCAGCGTGTGGGCCAGCCGGCCCCACCGGCTGCCGGCGCTGCCCAGCAGGGGGGCCACCGCGCTGAACGCGGCGATGTTGCAGGCGGTGAACGAGCCGGCGAGCCCGCTGACGAACGCGAACACGATACCGGCGGCGATGCCGGCGATCGGGGTTTCCTTCGCGTCGTGTCCGAGCAGCGTGTTGGCGACGTTGTCGCCGATCGTCTGGTCGACGAACTCGGCCGACCAGACGATCGTCAGCAGAAAGCCCACGAGACCGCTGATCAGGATGATCAGCCCCCGTCTGCGCGGGAACTGCCCGTTGACGAAAGTGGAGGTGGCCGCCTGCGGGGCAGGTGCCCCTGCGCGGCCGAGGGTCCCGGTGGGGCCCTGAATGGTGTCGTCCTGCGTCATGGCCATCTCCTCAAAGGCGCGACGGCAACCTTACGAAATGTGGCTTAAACGATCAGAACTTTAGCTCTGCATCCCGTATATGGACACTCTTGACTTGGCTTCTAAATAGCCACAACATGCGGCTATGGGGCGGGTGATACTTTTTTCGAATTTCGTGGCCGCCGAAATAATCGGATATTCCGAAAAACCCGTGCCCGGCAACCGCTGACGCCGAGAGTTCTTCGGCCCGGTGGCGAGGAAGACCGCGGGCGCGACCGGCCTCAGCCGCCGGTGTTCACCGAGATGCCCAGCAGCTCCGCGGCCGTCCAGGATCGGGCGTTCAGCGAGTTGAGGGCTGAGACGATCCGCCTCTCCTCGTAGCCGAAGTGCGATTCCAGCAGGGCGGCCAGGCCGTCCAGCTCGGCTCGCACCTGCCGGGCCCCGGCCGGATCCGCTTCAAGGCGGTCGAGCAGTCCCTCCAGACTGCGCAGGATCTCCGCCACCAGGTGGTGATCACGCTCCAGTTCCTCGAGCACGGGGCGCAGTTCGGGGAACTGCTCCGCCAGGACCGGGAACGCCCCGCCGTCCTCGCCGGAGTGATGCCGGCTCAGTGCCGAGCAGAACGTCAGGCAGTGCGCCCGCAGCTCCCGCGGCCGCCCGCCGCGGCCGTCGAGGTAGGAGTCGACGTCCTCGCGGAGCCGGGCCAGCTCCTCGCGGAGCCAGAGGTGAATGTCGATCAACTGGGTGCCGAACGCGGTAAGGCGGTCGTCGGGGCCGGGAGGTGTCTGCGCGGAGGCCGCGGACGCGTGGTCCGGAGCCGGGGTGGTCATCAGGTCCGGTCCTGCGCGACGGGAGCTTGGCTGATCCACTCCGAGACGCGGCGGAGCAGGGTGGTGGCGACGGGCAGCGGGGTGGTGGACAGTACGGCCGCGTGGAAGGCGTGGGGCATGCCCTCGTAGATGTCGAGGTGGACGCTTCCGCCGGCGGCCGAGACGGCTCCGGCGAACCGCCGCGCGTCGTCGAGGAGCACCTCCTTCGAGCCCACCATGAGCAGGAGCGGCGGCAGGCCGTGAAACTCGCCGTGAAGGGGGGACTGAGGCGCTCGGTCCGGACGTGCCCCAGCCAGATACTGGGTGCGGACGTGGTCGAGTACGGCCCGGTTGACGACGTCCTGGCCGTCGTTGGCGTCGATGGACGGGCTGGACAGGGTGAGGTCGGTCTGCGGAGAGACGGCCACCGCCGCCGCGGGGAGGGGGACGCCCGCCTGCCTGAGCACCAGCAGCGCCGACAGCACCAACGTGGCACCGGCGGACTCACCGGCCAGAACGATCCGTGAGGCGGGTACGCCCTGGTCGAGCAGGCTCCGATAGGCGGCCACCACGTCGTCGAGCGCGGCCGGATACGGGTGGGCGGGGGCGAGCCGATAACCCACCGCCAGGACAGGGCGGCCGGTCATCTGGGAGAGGCGGTAGGCCATGATCCTCTCCAGGTGAGGGTTGGTGTACTCGAATCCACCCCCGTGCACGTAGACCGTCACCCCCGTCTCGGCCGCCGTCGGGCCTGCCGCATGGCGGGAGGCGGTGATCCACTCGCCGGGAACGCCGCCGGTGTGCGGCAGGACGGGCGTGCGGTCGGCGTCGGCGGGCAGGACGGGGGGACTGGACTGCAGGGTCCTCATCTCCGCCATGACCGCGGCGCTGTCGTCGGGGGTGGCGGGGATGTGCGTGACGTTCAAGCTGTGATCCGTTCTGTTGGGCAGGCAGCCGGGCATGCTCCATGCATGGGGGAGACCTGCGGGTGTGCGCGGTGACGCTGGTGTGCGCGGTGATGGTGAACGACTGCGATACGGGCAGGGGGAGCCGTCGCATGCCGGCCCCGCGGGGTGGGGAGACCACGATGAGCACGCGGGGCGGCGGACCGTCAGCCGGTCACTGATCGGTCGGATCCGACGGGAGCTCGCGTGCGAGATCGGTGCTCAGCACCATGGTGCACGGGGACGACGCGCGGGCGCCGATGCGGTCAGGCGCGGCCTGTGAAGTATGAGTTCACGACATTATCCCCTGCTACGTTGCCTCCATGCCGCCGCCGTCCTCCCGGCCGGCGGCACGCGACATGCAGATCATTACAGACGCTCACGCCGGACGCTGTCAAGGCGGGTGTTCTTCGACCTCCCCGACCTGCCCGGAGGACACGGCCGCCGGGCGGACCGGCCGATGCCCACGGCACGGGCCGCTGGGGTCCGCCCCGCGTGGCAGCGGTCCCTGAGCGCGCCGTCCCCGGGGGAGGGGGCGTGGCGCTCGGCGACCCGGCGGCCCTCCCACACGTGATCTTCGCCGGCCGGCTAGACCACCTGCTTCTCGGTGCCGGCGGCGGCCCCTCCGTGGGTGCCGGGCGCGTTGGGCGCGGGTGCCGGCCGGGGGGTGGAGCGGTGAGCGAGCTCGGGGAGAAGGGTCAGGGCGCCGAGCCCGGCCAGCGCGGCGCCCAGCCACAGCGGGGCTCGCAGGCCGAAGTCGTCGATGGCCACCCCTCCGGCGAAGGAGCCGATGATGACGCCGAGGGTGATGAAGGAGGAGTGGACGGTGTTGACCAGTGGCCCGGCATTGCCGGTGCGCTGGACGCGGGTCACCATCGCCGGGTTCATGGTGACGCCGACCAGGCCGATGCCCAGCATGAACACCACCGCGAGGACGCTGAGGTGGGCCAGCAGGGCGAACCCGGTCAGGAAGACCAGGTTCAGGGCCAGCCCCCACAGCTGGACGCTGACGGTGTGCCGGTCGGCGAGGCGTCCGACGATGTTGTTGCCGATCACGGTGGCGGCGCCGTAGGCGATGAGCAGAAGCGGGACGGTCCCGGCGCTGAACCCGGTGACCTGGGTGAGGATCGGGCTGAGGTAGCTGAAGGCGGAGAAGGTCGCGCCGATGATGAGCGTGCTGGTCGCGAACGTCAGCCACAGCTTGGGACGGGCGAAGACGCGCAGCTCCTTCCGGAGGTCGCCGCCGCCTCCTCCGGCGTGCTCCAGCCGGGGCATACCGATCATCGTGGCGAGCGCGGCCAGGACGGTCAGGGCGCTGACGGCCCAGAAGGCGGCACGCCAGCCCAGGTGTTCCCCGATCAGCGTGGACAGCGGCAGCCCCAGCAGGGTGCCCACCATCAGCCCGTTCATGACCACCGCGATGGCCCGGCCGCGCACGTGCGGAGACGTCAGCTGGACCGCCAGCGAGACGGCGACTCCGAAGAACGCCTGGGCGGCGATGCCGGTGATGACGCGCGCCGCCATCATGACCGGGTAGGAGGGAGCGGTCGCGGCCAGCAGGTTGCCGGCCAGGAAGATCGTGAACAGCACCATGAGCGCCGGCCGGGGACGCGCTTTCAGCACCGCGATGGTGAGGAACGGCCCACCGGCGGCCATGGCGGCCGCGAAGGCGGTGATGAGATAGCCGATCCGCGGGATGGTGGCATCCAGCCCGTCGGCCATCTGCGGCATCAGACCGGCGACGGCGAACTCGCTGGTCACCATGGCGAAGATGCCGAGGGCCAGCAGATATACAGCACGGTGCATGGCGGGTGCTCCTGTGTCGGCGAGTTTTGCATCGATCGGTGTAAAATCTGGGCAGGCGGAGGCGCCGCGGAAGGGCCGCGGTGCGTCAGCGGATGTGGCGGGTCAGGACGTCAACGCGTCAAGGTGTCAAGACGTCGAGGCGTCAGGACATCAAGGCGTCAGGACATCAAGGCGTCAGGACGTCAAGGCGTCAAGGCGTCGGGGAGTCAGGGATGAGGGTGTCAGGGGTGAGGGCGTCTATCGCCGTTGCCGCGATGGCCTCCAGGACGGCGCGGTCGGCGCCGCCCTGGGCGGCCACCCGGATCCCGGCGATCACCGCGTTGAGGAACCGGGAGAGCGAGTCCGGGTCCCGTGGGGAGGTGATGTCGCCATCGCGCCGCCCGGTCGCGATGACGGCCTTGAGGGACTCCAGCCGCCGGGCCATGTCCCGGTCCAGCAGCCGGGCGATCTCCGGGTCGCGTCCGGCGAGTTCGACCGTGGTGTTGACGGTCAGGCAGCCGCGGCCGTAGCCGTCCCGCCGGTTCGCGGCCTCGACCTCGATGATCTCGGCGAACAGCGCGCGGATCCGCTCGACGGCCGGCCGTCCTGGGTTCTCCAGGATCTCCAGCTGGGTGGCGGTCGTGGTGTCGATGTAGCGGGTCAGCGCGCGGATGAACAGTCCGTGCTTGCTCTTGAAGGTGTTGTAGACGCTGCTGCGGTCCAGGCCGACGGCGTCGCACAGGTCCCGGGTCGAGGTGGCCTCGTAGCCGTTCTCCCAGAAGGTATGCATCGCGGCGTCCAGGACCCGGTCCTCGTCGAATGTCCGCGGTCGAGCCATGTGGACACGCTACAGGTTTTGCATCGATCGATGCAATACGGCGTGCGGGCCGCCGCGCCGGACGGGTCCTTCCGGAGCGCCGGAGCGCCGGGGCGCTCAGCGGCCGACAGCCGTCCGCACTTCTCCCACCAGGGCGGCCGCGTCGGCCACGGTCCGCTCGATCTGCCGCGCCGACTCGCCGACGTGCCCGAGCAGCCTCCGTGCCCGTGCGGCGAAGTCCCGCGGGGCCAGGGGCAGCCGGCCGGCCGAGGCCACCATGCCCTTCTCGTTGATCAGCCACTGGCCTGCGTGGCCGTGCAGTGCCTGGCAGGCGACGCCGACAGCGCGGAACAGGCAGCCGGCCGCGTAAGCGGGGTCGACGCCGGCCGCTCCGTACCGCGCCAGCTCCACGGAGAAGTCCGCCTCCCACAGCCCGTCCACGAGCGCGGCGCTCAGCGCCGCGGGATACGCCTGGGTGCTCTCCCGCAGCCCGGTGAGCTCCCCGCCGGGATCGGCCAGCACCCGGCACAGCGCCACCTCGCCGGCGTAGGCGTGGGAGTAGAAACCCAGCGGATGGCCGGCCTGGGCTCCGACTTCGTAGCGGCCCTCCCGGCAGCCGGCCCAGACCCGGCGGACCCGGTCCAGGTCGCGGTAGATCCAGTCGACCCGCCGGCCGTCGATGGTCAGCCAGCCGCCGCCGTCGACCCATGGCCCCCAGCCGCCCGGCGCGGTGATTTCGACCTGCTCGCCGGTCTCCTGTACGGCCAGCGCGCGCAGCGCCGTCACGTCCAGGTCACCCCGGTAGTACAGCCCCAGATCGATGTCCGAGTCCGGGCGGTGCGTGCCACGGGCCCGGCTGCCGCCGAGCACCACCGCGACCACCCCGGGGATCCCTGTCAGCCGCCGGGCGAGCGCCTCCAGCGCCACATCGTCCACAAGGTCGTATTCGATCACACCCGACGCTCCACCCGCCTCCGGATTCCGCGCGGGGCCACCGGGCTGTGGAGCCGGACCGGCGGGTTCAGCGGGTGGGAGGGACGAACTCGGGCTGGTCGAGCAGGCGTAGCCAGCTCCCGTCGGGCTGGCGCCGGACGACCTGCGCGCGGGCGCCGGACCCGTCCTTGGGCGGGGTCGAGGTGAGGGCGATGTCCCCGCTCACCAGCGTCGGCAGCGGCTGTTCCGGCTCGAAGCGGGGACGGCCGGCCAGCACCTTCTCCCACAGCGCGCGGATCGCCTCCCGGCCCACCGTCTGGCCGCCGGGCGGATAGGCCAGCACCGCGTCCTGCTCGTAGAGCGCGGCGACTCCGGCCGCGTCACCGGCGTTGGACCGCTCGACGAACAGGCGGGTGATGTCTTCGGGCCGCATGGCCTTCTCGTACTCCGGCATGGATCCTCCTGAGATCGGTTTCGGCACTCCCCAGCCTCGCCGCCCGCCGACTAGAAGTCCAACAGATTGAACTACTGGTAACTAGAATCTCTGGTTATGGAACTGAGGCAGCTGGAATACTTCGTCGCGGTGGCCGAGGAGCAGAACTTCACCCGGGCGGCCGAACGGGTCCACATCAGCCAGTCCGGTGTCAGCGCCCAGATCCGTCGGCTGGAACGCGAACTCGGTGCCGAGCTCTTCGACCGGTCGGCGCGCACCGCCACCCTTACCGTCGCGGGAAAGGCCGCGCTCGAACACGCCCGCGCCGCGCTCGCCGCCGCCGGGGCGGTCGGCCGGGCGGTGGGTGAGGTGACCGGCCTGATCCGGGGCCGGGTCACGGTCGGGATGGTCATCGGCTGCACCGTCACGCCGCTGTTCGACGCCCTCGCCGCCTTCCACCGGGCGCATCCCGGTGTGGAGATCTCGCTGCTGGAGGACAGCTCCGAACGGCTCGTGGAGGGGGTGCGCGGCGACACCGTCGACCTGGCGCTCGTCGGCGCCGCGAGCGCTGCCCCCGACGGGCTGGAGGCAATGACGATCATCAGTGAGCGGCTCGTCGCGGCGGTCCCGGACGGACACCCCCTGACGCGGCGGCGCCGGGTCGTCCTGCGCGACCTGGCCGCCTACCCGATCGTGTGCATGCCGCCCGGCACCGGCCTGCGCGCGGTGTTCGACCAGGCGTGCGCGGCGCAGAGCCTCCAGCCGGTGATCGCGCTGCAGGCCAGTGCCGCCGACGCCATCGCCGACCTCGCTGCCCGCGGGCTCGCCGTCGCCGTCCTCAGCGACTCGATGGCCGAGCGCTACCGCGACCGGCTCACCGCTCTCACCGTCGACGACGTCGAAATCCCCGCCCTGCTGGCGCTGATCTGGAAGGGCACGCACAACCCCGCGGTGCGCGAGCTGCTCGTGTACGGCCGGCGAGCGTTCGCCCAGCCCGGCCCTGACCGGGGAGAGACCGGCTGAGGGGCTGTCCGGGTCGCCGGCCGAGGATCACCCCTGGGCGGCGGCGCGCTGCTGCCGCAGCAGCACGACCTGGGAGTCGAAGGTCCGCGACTCGACGAGTTCGAGGCCGACCCGGTGGCGCTGCTCCCGGAAGACCGGCTTGCCGCCGCCCAGGATCACGGGGTGGACGAAGATCCGGTATTCGTCGATCACGCCGTGCTCGGTGAGATGGGCGGCCAGCGCGGACCCGCCGAACAGCACCAGCGTGGCGCCGGACTTCTTGAGCGCGGTCAGCTCCTCGACGACGTTGTCGCGGATCACCCGGGTGTTCCAGGCGGCCTTCTCCAGCGTGCGGGAGACCACGATCTTGGGCGCCTCGCGCCAGATCGGGGCGAATGCCAGGTCGTGCTCATGCGTCGAGTGCTGCTCGGCCTGCGGCCAGAAGCCCGACATCATGTCCCACACCACACGTCCGTAGAGGAACACCTTGTCGCCGCTGGTCAGTTCCTGGGCGTAGGCGGACAGTTCCGGACCCATCTGAGGCCAGTCGAACTCGCCGTCAGGGCCCTCGATGAAACCGTCGAGGGACTGGTGCACGAAGTGGATGAGCTTGCCCATGATGGCGTCCCGTCTCTGTGGATCTCTCACGCCCTCGGGCGCGCTGTCACCGGGGAGTCGGAGCCGCCGCCGGGTCCTCGACATCCGGCGGCAACTTTTTTCCTGTGTTCCCGCTCCCTCCGGCCGAGCGCTCCGGCCGGCGTGCTCGCGGGTCCTGAGCCGGGCCGGCCCGTCGCCGGTGAAGGTGGACCCGACCGCGGGGACGGTCTTGTCGTCGTCCCGGGAGAGGGTCTGACGTGGGTGTTTTCCGCCTGGGTGGAACAGGGTGACCGGCCGAGGCGAGGGCCGGTGAAATGACACCACCAGATCGGAGCCGGGCAGAAGGCCGGGGCCGGAGAATCGGGAGGATCCATCCGTATGGTCAGCACGACATCAGTCCGTCGGTTCGTCACAGTGGCCGCTGTCGCCACCCTCGCGGGAGCCGCGCTGTCGGGCCCTGCCTCCGCCGATCCTGTCGAAGCGCCGGTCGACGACTCCGGCGCGGTCACCGCGGCCGCCACCTGCGGCGACTGGCCATGGCCCACCAGCGCCACCGGCAGCTGGACCGAGACCAGAGTCTCTCTGGGCGTCGGTACGAAGGCGGCGGAACTCCGCTTCGGCTATATCGGAGGCAAGCAGGCAGGGTGGGCGCGTCTGGCCGGCGGCTACGAGGCCGGAGACATGTTCTGGTTCGACGTGTCTCACGACAAGGGCAAGGGCTGGTACCAGTGCGGTCCCTTCACATTCGTGGACGGCGGGCACAACTACACCCGCGCCCACTACAGCAGCGCCGATCCCAACCTCGTCTTCCGCGCCTGTGGCAGGGCGAAGAACTCCTCCTCCACGCACTGCACGGCGTGGCGCTGAGGAAGGTCACAGGCCGACCGCCTGCCCGTGAGCCGCGGGCCGGGGCCTGTGCTCCGGGCCGCGGCTCACCCGCGGGTCAGCCGGGCGGGTGCTGCGCCCGGTAGCGGCGGAGGAGGCCGGCGCCCAGGTCGCTCAGCTGGTGCAGCACCAGGTTGGCGTGGCGGGTGCTGGTGATCAGGCCGGCGTGATGGAGCACCTGGGCGTGTTTGCTGGTGTTGGACAGCGACGCTCCGATGCGGCGGGCCAGCTCGCTGGTGCTGCAGCCCTGGTCGGCGGCGATGGTGTGCAGGACGGTGGCGCGGGTGGCGCCCAGCAGATCGACCAGGGGATCTTTGTGGCCGGGGGCAGGACGGGGCCGGCGGGGGGCGGGGTAGACCAGGACGGGAGGGAGCCGCTGGTCGACCAGGGCGACGGGGGTGATCTGGCAGAAGTAGGAGGGGATCACGGTCAGGCCGCGTCCGTGCAAGTGGATCTCCCGGTCTCCCGCGGGGTAGGCGGCCTCCAGGACGGGGGGCCGCCAGCGCAGCACCGGAGCCAGCCGCGCGAGCATGGTGTCCACGCCGTCGTCGGCGAGATGGCGGACCAGGCTGCCGCGCTCATGGCCGAGAGCGGCCTCCATCATCTGCTGGTGGGAGGCGAAGGCCGTACGGCAGTAGCCGTCCACCAGGCGGCTGAGGCGGCGGACCGAGCGTGGGTCGCCGCGGGCCAGATCCTCCAGGGTGGAGGGCAGGCCGGCGTGGCCGCGCAGCACGTCCAGCTCCGCGCGGACACGCGCCCGCGGAGTGCCGGCCAGGGCGTCGATCCCGGCCTGGAGCCCGCTCTGGGCTTCGATCGGTGTCAGGAAGTCGGGAAAGTAGGCTCCCTTCGGGACCAGCGGGAGGAGCACCTCCCGCACCCGGGGGAGCAGCCCCGCCGACGCCAGGTCGTCGCGGACCCGCCGCCGCCAGCCGGTCATCGCCGTGCCGCCGCCGCGTTCTTGCAGGCGGCACAGGCTCATCACCATCTCCCACATCGGATCGGCCCTGGAGGCGATCCGGACACGGGCGAGATCCTCGGCGGTGAAAACGATCCTCAGAGTGCCCCCGGTCATGTCCTCAGCCTGGCCGTCGCCGATAGCAGACAGATCAATGCCGGGTTGAAGGACGGCGGGAGAGCCGCCCGCCATGCCCCCCGCCTCCGGGGACCAGCTTGAGAAACGCCTGATCAGGATCGCCGGCCGGCGCTGGTGACCCTCGGGGCGGAGCCTGCCGCTGCGCATGAGCGTGAGGAGCCCGTGCAGCCCGCTCCAGAAGGTCTCGATGAGCATCTCCAGACCGTCGCCCCCGGCGAGCGGCCGCATGGTCTCACGCAGCTCGGCGAAGGCCTCGTGCAGCGCGGCCGGTGCCTGGGGACTGGCGTCCTTGCCCTTGAAATGGCGGAAGGACCGGCCGGCTGTATTCGATCTCCTTGACGAGCCGCCGCGTGGTCACCGCGTCCCAGCCCTCCGAGTCGGCCGGCTCCCGCGCGGCCGTGACGGTCAACCGCTCCCGCTCTGCGCGCTCCCGGCGCGTCTGGATCGACACGACTCTGACGCTAGCGGCGCTAGCGCTTCTGTCGAAGCTATGTTAGTTTCGCTCTCGATTCTAGCGCTGCTAACACAGAGAGAAGATCATGCTCACCGCCATCGCCTACGGACTGGCCGTCCTGCTCAACCTCTTCATCATCTTCATCGGCGTCCGGTTCTTCCTGGTGCCCCGGGCCGCGGCCGCCGGCTACGGCGTCCCCGCCAAGAAGGACGGGGACGCCGCCTATCTGACCATCAAGGGCCTGCGCGACTCCAGCTACGGCGTCCTCGGCCTCGCCCTGCTCGCCTTCGTGGGCGCCCACGCCGAGGCCTGGTACATGCTGGTCGTGGCCCTCGTCCCGCTCGGCGACACCGTCATCGTCCTGCGCCACGGCGGCACCAAGGCGGTCGCCTTCGGCATCCATTTCGCCACCGCCGTGGTCGTGCTCATCAGTGCCGCCCTCCTGTTCGCCGTCTGAGAATCTGGGGCCGGCCCGGCCGGCGGGTCTCCGTCAGCCGTGCGAGTCGGCCCGCGAACCCGAGAAGGTGTAGCAGGACGGGCCGTTCGGGCCGCCGATCCGGACGGAATTGAAGAAGTCGCGGTAGGTGGTGAAGAAATTGCCCTTCCCGCCGGGGGTGGTCAGGGCCGAGCAGCCGCCGTAGTCGGCTTCGGAGTAAAGGTGAATGTAGGAATCTGTGCGGTTCCAGTCCGACTTGGCCCGGCCGGCCATGTTGAGTGCGGCGAGATCCGGCGTATCGCTCTGGATCCCGATCATGTCGCCCGTGCCGTCGAGGCCGGAGAACAGGCAGTAGTGGTCGTCAGGGCATCTGTTGTAGCCATCGGCCGCCTGGGCGGGAACGCTTGCCAGGGTGGCCAGCGTGACGGCCGCGATCGGTAGTGCCAGCATCTGAAGCTTCTTACCCAATGTTCCTCCATTGGTGAAACTTTCTTTCGATGACCGGACAAACATACATGTTTCGATCTTGCCGAGGAAGGGGCGATCACCTCCGACTTCGACGCCGCGCCGACGCCCTCGCGCTCCACGGCGCCCCGGCCGGATCGGCCGGGGCGCCGCCGGGGAGGCGCCGCTCACGCGTCGCGCAGCCGTAGCAGCACCCCGCCGCCCAGCAGCGCCGCGGCGGTCCAGGCGGCGAGCACGCCGAGGCCCGCCCACGGGCTGAGGGGCAGATCGGACAGACCGGTGGTCGCCTGGATGGCGAGTCCCGCGTTCATCGGCGAGATCCGCCACAGGAGCAGCTGCCAGTCCGGGTCGTCGATCACGAAGGGGAGCACCGAGAGGACGTAGAGCAGGCCGAACACGGTCCCGATGGCCGTTGCCGAGTCCCGCACGACGGTGGCGACGCCGAGGCTGAACAGAGCGATCAGCGCGAGGTAGAGCACCGAACCGGCGGCCGCGCGGAGCGTCGGCCCGTCGGCCAGGGACAGCGGCGGCTGGCCGTGCGCGGCGGTGAAGCCGTTGCCGGGCAGGATGAGCCGGCCGGCCAGCACGGACCCGAGCACGGCGACGGTCCCCGCGGCCGTCGTCAGGCCGGTGAGGACGGCCGCCTTGGCGGCCAGGACGGTGGTCCGGCGCGGCATCGCCGCCAGGGTGGTGCGGATCATGCCGGTGCCGTACTCGCCGCTGACCGCCAGCACGGCCAGGACGGCGACGGCCGCCTGGCCCAGCTGGACCCCGATGAGGCTCAGCTTGGGGACGTCGTAGCCGCATCCCGCCGGCGGGCAGGACACGGTGGCCGCCGCCGCCGCGCTTGCCGCCGTGGTCAGCGCGATGAGGGCGAGCAGCAGCCGGCCGGTGCCCGGCACGGTGCGTAGTTTCGTCCACTCCGCGTGTAGTTGTTGTCTCATGCGTCCCTCCGGCGGAACCGGAAGATAGCCAGGCCGAGGGCGAGCGCGGCGTAGCCGCAGAGCACGGCGAGACCGGCCCACGGCGCCAGCGGGTAGTAGCCGGCCTGCGGCACGTAGTTGCCGAGCACGTGCGAGTACTCGGGAATGCTCTGCTGGATCGCGAACCCGGCGGCCGGGGTGAGCCGCAGCAGCCACTGCGCCACGCCCGCGGGCAGCACGGAGGCGGTCGCGAGGATGTGGGGCAGCACGATCATCGCGATGGCGGCGGTGACCGCCGGGGCGCTGCGCCGGAACAGGGCGCCGAGGGCGAGGGCGAGGACGGCGGCGACGGCGAGCAGCGCCGCGAAACCGGCCACCACGCGCACCTCGGTGAGCGCGCTCACCGGAAGGACGTAGTTGCCGTTGGCGCGCAGGATCCGTGTGCCGATCGCGACCGACGCCGCGGCGGCGGCCAGCCCGGCGACGAACGTCACCGCGGCGACCACGACGGCCTTGGCCGCCAGCGTCCGGCCACGCCGGGGGCCGGCGAGCAGGGTGGTGCGGATCAGGCCCCGCCGGTACTCGGCGGTGATGAACAGCACCGCCACGACGATCACGACGATCAGCCCGGCCAGCGCGCCGGAGAGGGTGTTCTCGATGCTCCGGCCCTCCTCGTCCGGCCCTATGTCGCCGACCCCGGTCACGGTGAACCTGCCGCCGGACTGCTCGGACCCGCCCGGATGGTGGGACGATCCGTCGAGCTCGGTGGTGACTCCGATGTCGTCGCGGCTCCACGCGCCGCCGGATGTCCGGCCCTCCAGGCCGACCTGGTCGAAGACGGCGGTGGCCTCGGCGAAGCGCGCTGCCGCGATGGTCCCGCCGAAGTCGCCCTGGGTCACCGTCAGGTCCCCGGGGGAGGCGGTGAACAGCCCGATGCGCACCGTGGAGGGCAGACCGGCCAGGCGGACCGTGCCGACCCTGGTCCACCGCCTGCCGTCGGCCGATTCGTAGCCGGTGAACGTGTCACCGGAGCGGATCAGCCGCAGCCAGCGCGGGGACCGCGCCGAGACGCCGCCCGGGCGTCCCGCCGTGTCGTGGACGTAGTTGTGCTGCATCCGCACCCCGTGCTCGCCGGTGACCATCACCGCCGCGTACGGGGAGCCCTGCCGGGTGCTCTCCTTGATGATGACCCCGGCCTTCGCCCACGGCACGACCCCGGGGACGACTCTCCTGACCCCCGGCGTGAGGTCGGCCAGCCGGATCTGGCCGGTCATGGAGGTCACGCGGACGGTGATGCCGCCGTCCCCCTCCAACTGCCGGTGCACGAAGTAGAACTTGTCGCTCACCGCCTGGCCGTCCGGTCCCAGCGGGGGAGTGGGGCAGGCGACCTCGACCGGACCCTTGCTGCAGGACGTGTGGCTGCCCGAGGCGGTGAGCAGTCCGAGCAGCACGGTGACCAGCGCCGCGGCCACCATGCCGAGCACCCAGCCGCGGACCGTCCGGAACTTGGTCCACTCCGCGCGCACCAGCTGCGCCATGCCGTCGCGCCCGGCCCGCAGGTCCGAGCGGTAGGGGGTGGTGGTGCCGGCGGTCATCGTGCCGTCTCCTGCTCCGCGGCGGCGCGGAACTCCACCGCGTCCCGGGTCAGCTCCATGTAGGCCTCCTCCAGCGTCGCGCGATGGGCCGCCACCTCGGAGAACGGCACCGCGTTCTGGCCGAGCAGCGCCACGATGCGCTCGGCCGCCAGCCCGGAGACGGTGAGCGCGTCCCGGCCGTTGACGGCCACGGTGGCGCCGGCGCGTGCCAGCACCGCCATCGCCTCCGACCGCGCCGAGGTCCGCAGCGTGACCCGGCCGCGGGACGCGGTCGCGATCAGCTCGGCCACGCCCGTGTCCGCGACGACCCGTCCCCGCCCCACCACCACGAGATGACCGGCGGTGTCCTGCAGTTCGCTCATCAGGTGGCTGGAGACCAGGACGGCGCGACCCTCGGCGGCCAACGACCGCAGGAGACCGCGCATCCACACGATGCCCTCGGGGTCCAGGCCGTTGGTCGGCTCGTCGAGCATGAGCACCGGCGGGTCGCCGAGCAGTGCCGCGGCGATCCCGAGCCGCTGCCGCATGCCCAGGGAGTAGCCGCCCGCCCTGCGCCGGGCCACCGGACCCAGGCCGACCCGCTCGATCACCTCGTCGACCCGCTTCGCGCCCAGGCCCTGGGAGTGGGCCAGCCACAGCAGGTGGTTGCGGGCGGTACGGCTCGGCTGCAGCGCGGCGGCGTCCAGCAGCGCCCCGACATGGCGCAGCGGCCGGCGCAGGCTCCGGTACGGCAGGCCGCCGACCAGCGCGCTGCCCTCGTCGGCCGCGTCCAGGCCCAGGATCACCCGCATGGTGGTGGACTTTCCCGCGCCGTTGGGGCCGACGAAGCCGGTGACCTGCCCCGGCGTCACGGTGAAGGACATCCCGTCCAGGGCCGTGGTCTGGCCGAAGCGCTTGCGCAGCCCGGCGACTTCGATGGTTGCTTGCATGCCAGGCAGATTAGGCAGCGGGCGAGGGCGCGGTCGTCCCGCCATCGAGCCATCTTCGCCGTCGCTGGCGTGGGGGAGGTCCCGTCCCTCACGTGAGGGATGCCGGAACGCCGGACAGCCGGGACAATGGCCTCTGTGAACTCAGCGGACGACCGGCTCGGCGGATGGGCCACCGGATGGCGGCGGATCGCCGCGGCTCCGCACGCGCCCGTCGTGGCCGGCGTGCTGCCGGCGCTGCTCGCGCTGGCCGAGTCGATCGCGCACGCCCGGGGCACACCGGCGGCGCATCCGTTCGGACACGCCGTGAGCCGACCGGTGAGCGAGACGATCGTGCACCTCGGGAGCACGCCTCCGGCCGGTGACACCGGCACCGCGCTGTATCTCGTGGTGTTCGGCCTGCTCGGCCTGGCCACCACGCTGCCGATCGCGCTGCTGTGGGGGCAGCCGGCCGCGGCCGCCGTGGCCGTCTCGGCGTCGGTCGTGCTGTCGCTCACGGCCTTCCAGACGCTGACCGTGGCGGGCCTGGGGGCACAGCTGATCGCCGGGTACCGGATCGGCCGCGGCGGACCGTGGCTGCCGGCCGTACTTCTCGCCGCGCCGTTCCCGCTGCTGGCACTGGCCGGCCCGGCAGGCGGCGAGGTGGGGGTCCTCACCCTGCTGCTGGCCTCTCTGGCGCCGGCGGCGGCCCTGGCCGGGATCGCCCGGCGCGCGCACGGCGAGGCCCTGGAGAACACAGCCGCCCGGCAGGTCATCGCCGACACCCTGCTGGAGCACACCGCGCGCGGCGAGCGCGCCCGCATCGCCCGCGAACTGCACGACGTCGTCGCCCACCACATCTCCATGGTCGCGGTGCAGGCGGAGACGGCCCGGCTGGCCGTGCCCGGGATGCCGGCCGCCGGCGCGGACCGGCTGTCCGCCATAGGCGACACCGCCCGGGCGGCGCTGACCGAGATGCGGCGGCTGCTCGGCGTGCTGCGCGAGGACGCGGCGGCGGACGCGGCCGACCGGCAGCCCCAGCCGGGCCTGCGCCTGGGGGAGCTCAACGAGCTGCTCGACGAGTCACGGGACGCGTCGGGGACGGGCATCCGCCTCATCCTCCACGGCGCGCCGGTCGTGCTCGACCCCGGCGTCGAGCTCGCCGCTTACCGCATCGTCCAGGAAGCTCTCACCAACGCCCGGCGGCACGCGCCGGGCGCCGCCGTCGACGTGGAGCTGCACTACACCGACGACGCCCTGCGGCTGTCCGTCCGCGACAACGGACCCGGCCCGTCCACGCCGGCGCCCGTCGGCGGTCACGGCCTGTCCGGCATGCGAGAGCGCGCCGTGGCCGTCGGCGGCGAGCTGCGCACCGGCCCCGCCGCCGGCGGCGGCTTCCTCGTCGAGGCCCGCCTGCGGGGAAGGGCCGAGGCGGCCGGATGAGCGCTCGGTCCCCGATGGTCCGGATCGTCGTCACCGACGACCATCCGGTGGTCCGCACCGGATTCGCCGAACTGCTCGGCACCCAGCCGGACTTCACCGTCGTCGGCACCGCCTCCGACGGGGCCGAGGCGGTGCGGATCTGCCACGAGCTGTCCCCCGACGTCGTCCTCATGGACGTCCGCATGCCGGGCATGGACGGCATCGAGGCCACCAGGCGGCTCGCCGGCTCCGCGGCCGCCGGTCCGCGCATCCTCATCCTGACGACCTTCGACCTGGACGAATACGTCTACGACGCGCTCCGCGCCGGGGCCAGCGGATTCCTGCTCAAGGACGTCACCGCCGAACGGCTCTTCGACGCGGTCCGCGTCATCGCCGCCGGCGAAGCGCTACTGGCCCCGGCGGTCACCCGCCGCCTCATCAGCGAGTTCGCCCAACTGTCCCGGAGACCCGACACCTCCTCCGCCGCCGCGCTCACCGCCCTCACCCCTCGCGAAACGCAGGTCCTGCGGCTCATCGCCGAGGGCCTGTCCAATCCGGAGATAGCGGGCCGGTTGACGGTCACGGAGGAGACGGTGAAGACGCATGTGAGCCGCGTGCTGAGCAAGCTCGGGCTGCGCGACAGGACGCAGGCGGTCGTCACCGCCTACGAGACAGGACTGGTCGTGCCGGGCTCCCGGACCCGGTGACCCCCGCCGCTCGCGGGCTCGGCGTCCACGGGTCCGGCGCACGCACCGCCGCGTTCGACTCGTCGTCCAGCCGCTGTCGCAGACGGTGCCGTGGCCCTTCACCGGGGCGAACAGGCGCCGTCCTGGTAGGCGTTCCGCGCTCCGGACGTGGGAGACGTTCCGCGCTCCGGGCGTAGGGGAGGGGAGGGGAGTCCGAGCTCGCCTCCATGCGGGGTGGGGCGCACCGGGGCTCCTGCCGTCCGGCGCCGGTGCGGATCCCGAGGTCACGGTGGCGTGGTGCGGTGGCCGCGGAAGGCGGCCTCCAGGGCGATACGCCAGTGGCGGTCGGCCTGATCGCCGTCGGCCAGGGCGCCCCGCAGCTCCAGGCTCGCCAGCCCGTGCACCAGGGCGTTGAAGTGGACCGCGACATCGCAGGGGTCGGACGGGACGAACCGGCCCGTGTCGATGCACCGCGCGACGGCGTGGACCAGGGTGTCGAACGTCCCCTGGATCTGCGCCAAGGCCGCGTCGTCGGGCCGGAAGTCCGCGATGGGGCGTCCGAACATCAACTCGTACAGATGGGGGTTGGCCAGGGCGGAGGCCCGATAGGCGTGTCCGAGTGCCATCAGATCGGCCTCCGGATCGCCGTCGTGAGGCACCGTGGCGAACTCCCGGGCGAGCCGGGCGAACCCCTCCAGGAACATCGCCTGCAGCAGGCCGGCCTTGTCGCCGAAGAGGCTGTACACGGCGGTCGTCGAACTCCCCACCTCCTGGGCCACCCGCCTGGTGCTCAGCGCCTGCGGGCCTTCCTCGGCGAGCAGCCGTCCAGCGGCGTCCAGCAGGTCTCGGCGCAGCTCTTCGTAGTCACGTGTGCGGGGGCGTCCCATTTGACAAGCTTACCGTAACGCTGTTTTATAACGACGTTACGAAATAACTCCTCTTCATGGACGCCGATGCGCCGTAGAGGGAACCACATTGGAGGCCCCCGTGCCCGCTGCGTCCGAACTGCACGTCGTCCTCGGTGGCGGAGGCGCCATCGGTGGCTCCGTGGTGCGCGAGCTGGTCTCCCGCGGGCTCCGCGTCCGCGCGGTCAACCGTAGCGGCCGGGTCCCGGCGCTGCGCGGTGTCGAGGTCCATCAGGGGGACATCACCTCGACCGTCGGCGCCAAGACCGCGTGCGAGGGCGCCGACGTCGTCTACCACTGCGCCACCCCCGCCTACGACCGGTGGACGCAGGAGTTCCCCCGCATGACCGACGCGGTGCGCAAGGGTGCGGCCGCCTCGGGCGCCAAACTGGTCTTCGCCGACAACCTGTACATGTACGGCCCCGTCGGCATGCCCATGACCGAGGACATGCCGTACGCCGCCCGCAATCCCAAGGGCCGCGTCCGGGCGGAGATGGCCGAGGCACTCCTGGCGGCACACCGCTCCGGCGAACTGCGCGTCGCCATCGGCAGGGCGTCCGACTACTACGGTCCCGGCGGTGTCAACACCATCGTCGGCGCGGCGGTGTTCGGTGCCGCGCTCCGCGGGAAGGTCGCCCGCTGGGTCGGGCCGCTCGACCAGCCCCACTCGTTCAGCTACCTGCCCGACATCGCCAGAGGACTCGTGACGCTCGGCGGCGACGCGCGGGCGGACGGCCAGGCCTGGCACCTTCCGGCGGCAGAACCCCTGACGGGCGAGCAGTTCCTCGACCTGGTGTTCGCGGAACTCGGCCGCCCCGGCAGGTCCGCGTCCGTCGGGCGCCTCATGCAGCGCGCCATCGGACTGGTGAATCCCACCGTCCGCGCCCTCGGTGAGACCTGGTACCAGCGCGACCGCCCCTTCGTGACCGACGCCTCGAAGTTCGTGAACACCTTCGGCCCGTCCGGCACCACGTCGCACCCCGACGCCATCGCCGCCACCCTCGACTGGTACCGCGCGGCCGCCACGCCGTGACCGGGACGGCCTCCCGGACTGCTCACGGTGTTGTGGCCCACGGGGGGCCATGTCGATCAGGATGGTGCCGTGGCGGGTGGCGGAGTCGTTCCCGCCCAGGTCAGCTGTCCGCCGTGGCCGGCCGTACCGGTGCGGAGGTCGCCTGACCGGCGCGGCGGTAGCACCAGATGCGACGGCCGAGCGCGACCGCCCCGAGCACGCAGCAGGTGAGGCAGAAGAGCGCCAGCAGCGGCAGCAGCCAGACGGTGACGATCCAGTACTGGACGTTGAACGCCCCCCAGACCGGCGTCGGCAGCACCACGCCCAGCACCGTCACCAGGGCGAGGGGCACGAGCCGCAGGACCAGCCTCGGCCGGCGCGCCGCGCGGCGGCGCGTGGCCCAGCGGCGCGCCCGGACGGCCGCGGTGACCAGCAGGGCGGCCGTCCCCACCGTGAGCACGAGCAGGACCGCGTTCACGACGGTGAGCGGGTTGCTCATCGGCGTCGCCGGCGCCCCGATCCGTTCGGCGAGCAGGTTGGTCGAGAGCAGGCTGGGGTCGCCGACGCTGTTGGTGAGGACGAGGGCGGCCACACCGGTCCTGGGCGAGAAGACCATGTCCCCGGTCCACGTCGCCAGTGTCCCGCCGTGGCCGATCAGCGACGGCGGCGCGCCTGCCGTGACGGGACGGGACTGCCAGCCGAGGGCGTAGTTACCGGCCTTCGGCTGGACGGTGTGCAACTCGGCCAGGGAGCCGGCACTCAGCAGGTCCGCCCCGAGCGTTCCCTGGTTGAACCGCAGCCACCGCACCATGTCGTCCAGGGTCGAGATCACCCCGCCGTTGCCGACGCACATCCCCGGCATCTCCGGCACCGCGACGGCGACCCCGAGTACGACCTCGTACCCGGACGGCAGGCCCTCGGCGCGGTCGGAACACCCCAGCGTCGAGCCGGTGCCGGCCATGCCCAGCGGCGTGAACAGCTCGGTGTGGAGAAAGTCGTCGAAGGACTTCCCCGACACCACTTCGACGATCCGCGCCGCGATCGAGTAGTTGGTGTTGTGGTACTCCGGGCGGGTGCCCGGATCGGCGGCCAGGGTCTTGTCGGCCAGTTTGGCCACGATCTCCCGCGCGCTGCGCGGAGGCGGGAACACGTACTCGTTGTTCGTGCTGTTCGACAGCCCCGAGGTGTGGCTGAGGAGCTGGCGCACGGTGATCCCGGTGAAGCGCGGATCGGCCATCCTGAAGTCGGGCAGGACCTTGATGACCGGGTCGTCCAGGGAGACTCGGTCACGGTCGACCAGCAGCATGATCGCCGCAGCCGTCATCGACTTGCTCATCGACGCGATCCGGAACCGGGTCCGCGCCGTCACCGCGTTGCCGTCCCCGTCCCGGCCGCGGACGATCGTCTCGACCGACGACCCGTCGATCACGGCCGCCGCGACACCCGGCGCACCGTAGACGGAGCGGTAGTCGTCGACCAGCCGTTCGCCGGTGGCATGGGCCGGTGCCGTCCAGCCGAGCAGCACGGCGACGAGCACACCGCCGAGGACGAGGAGGGAGGTCACACGAGGAAAGCGCAGAGGTGGGAGATGCACGACGTCGAACCTAGGCCGGGCGTCACCGGCCGACATCACCCCAAGGGGTGAGACGGCACCACCCGGCAGGATGGAATCTCAGTCAGGCAGATCGTTGCGCCCCACAAGCCCGTTCTCGTACGCGTGGATCACCGCGTGCACGCGGTCGCGCAGGTCCAGTTTCTGCAGGATGGCCCGGACGTGCGACTTCACCGTGTTCTCGCTCAGCACCAGTTCCGCGCAGATCTCGCTGTTGGACCTGCCGCGGGCGAGCAGGCCGAAGATCTCGACCTCGCGTGGGGTGAGGCCGTCCAGGGCCGCCGCCCTCCGCATCGGCACCTGCCGTACGAGATCGAGGATCGTCGCGGCCACCCCCGGGGCCAGCGCCGCCGTCCCGGAGGCGACGTCACACACGGCCTGGGCCAGGGCGGCGGGCCGGACGTCCTTGGTCAGGTAGCCGCTCGCGCCGGCCCGGATGGCGGCCACGACCAGTTCGTCATCATCGAACGTCGTCAGCATGAGCACCCGGGTCGCCGGTGCGATCCTGACGATCTCCGCTGTGGCGGCGACCCCGTCCATGCGCGGCATGCGGATGTCCATCAGCACCACGTCGAGGCGGTGCCGCCGGACGACCTCGATCGCGTCGCCGCCGTTCGCGACGTCGTGGGTGACCTCGATGCGTTCGTCGGCCGACAGCACCGTACGGAGCGAGGCCCGCAGCAACTCCTGATCGTCGACGAGCATGACACGGATCCCGGTCACGCCCCCTCCTTCGTGGGGAGCCGCGCCCGCAGCACCCACCCGTCGTCCCCGTCGTCGATCGACAGGGTGCCACCTGCGGTACGCACACGTTCCTCGATCCCTATCAAGCCGGTCCCCTGACTGCCGACGTCGCGAAGCGCCTTGCCGCCGTCGTCGCGCACCTCCACCACCACCTCGGCCGGGGACCAGCGCAGGCGGACGGTCACCTCGACCGGTGGTTCGAGGTGGCGCAGCGCGTTGGTGATGCCCTCCTGCACGGTCCGGACCGCCGCGACCTCGGCACTCAGGCTCAGCGGCCGTCGCTCGCCCACCTCCGCGAACGTCACCGCATGGAGCGGGCTCGCCGCCGAGGCCACGAGGTCAGGGAGGGCATCGAGCGAGATCGGGACCTTTCCGGGCCGGGAACCGGCGCGCGGCGCCACGGTGGCCGGGCCCAAGGTGGCCAGCATCGCTCGCAGGCCTTGGTGGGCGTCCCGGCCGGCCTCGGCGATGTCGCCGAGTTCGCGGCGGGTCGCCGGATCCGCCGTCGTCACCGCCGCGGCCTCGATCCGCGCGACCATGACGGTGACCGTGTGGGCGATCACGTCGTGCAGGTCGCGGCGGATGCTGGCCCGTTCGTCCGCGACCGCCGCGGCCAGTCGTCCGCTCTCGGCCCGTCGGCCGGCCTCGTGCCTGCGACGTACCAGCAGGGCAGCGAGCCACACACCGCCGACCACGAGCATCAGCAGTCCGCCCTCGACCAGGCGGGTCCACCCAGGGGTGTCAGGGGGCAGCCGGGCCCACTCCACCAGCTCGGTGAGGACGATCCCGAGCGCGGCGACGGCCAACGCGACCACCGAGGACCTGACCGAGACCAGGCTGGTCAGCCGCCACAACGTGAGGGGGAAGCACACGGCCGAGGGCAGCATGTTCGGTGACCAACCCAGGAAGGGCATCGTCACCAGGACGAGCATCGCCAGCGCACCGATCGCGTACCCCACCCACGGCCGTCGACGGGCCACCACCGCTCCCACATGGAGCAGGACGGCGGCACCCGCCGCGGCGAAGATCTGCCACAGGTCCGCGCCGAGGTGCCAGACGCCCGCCAGGATGATCACCGTCAGGAGAGCCAGGACCACGTGCGCCACCACCGTCGTCACCGGCCATGTGCTCCGGCGCTGGGAGGCTGTCACGGTCGTCGCCTTCCGGTGGGCTCGTGGTGGGGAGCCGTGCCTGGCTCGACGTGCCACAGGATAGCCAGCAGCGGGCAGGCCGATTCCGGCGCCCCGCCACGGACCCGCCGGCGAGTCCTCGCCGAGCTGATCAACCCGTGCGCGCAGGAGGAGACCGACCCCGAGCGGCGGCTGACAGCCTGGGAAAGGCCCGAACCCCTGGATCTCCTGGTCTGAGGGCATGGGCGTTCGGGGACACCGTCTGAGCGAGGCCCGGACGCCTGCGCCTTCACGACCCGGTGCCCTCCAGCAGGTGGAGCGGGTCGGCCGCCATCCGGCTACTGTTGCTCCGCATGACGCACACCGAGATCGAGATCAGCGCGGAGCTGGTGCGGGATCTGCTCCGCGACCAGCACCCCGACCTGGCCGATCGCCCGGTGCGGCTCGGCGCGCGGGGCTGGGACAACCAGCTCTGGCGGCTCGGCGACGACCTCGCCGTCCGGTTGCCCTGGGCGACGCAGGACGCGGACGAGCTGTTGCGCAAGGAGCACGCCTGGCTGCCCGTCCTCGCCCCGCGCCTTCCCCTGCCGATCCCCGTCCCGCAGCGCCTCGGCGAGCCCTCCGCGCTGTTCCCGCGCCCCTGGACCGTCACCACCTGGGTGCCGGGCGAGCCCGCCGACCGCGCCCCCGTCACGCGCGGCGCGGAGGCGGCCACCGCCCTGGCCGCCTTCCTGACCGCTCTTCACCGACCCGCCCCCGAAGAGGTGGGCACCGACGGCCGGGGCCGCGGAGGGCCGCTGGCCGGCTCCTCCGAGTGGGTCGCCCAACAGCTCGCCTCGGCCACCGAGCTGGGACTGATCCCCGACCCGGACGCCGTCCGCGCGGTCTGGGACGACGCCGCCGCCGCGCCCGGCTGGGCAGGCCCGGCGCTCTGGCTCCACGGCGACCTGCATCCGGCCAACGTCCTCACCGCGGACGGCACCATCTGCGGCGTGATCGACTTCGGCGACCTGTTCGCCGGCGATCCGGCCGTCGACCTCGCCGCCGCGTGGACTCTGCTGCCGGACGACACCGCCGACCGCTTCCATGCCGCCTACCGGCCGGCCCCGGACGCCGCGACCCTTCGCCGCGCCCGTGGATGGGCCGTGATCCGCGCCCTCGTCGGCCTCCACGTCGGCGACGCCGGTGTCCACGGCCGGCCAGGCGGCAAGGCCACGTGGGGCCCACCCGCCCACGCCGCACTGCGACGCCTCATCGCGACGGCCCGTCACTGATCGTCTCGATTCGGAGCCGGGACCGGGCCCGGTGAGACCGCCTGGCAGGCGGTGTGACGATAGTCCGCCACATGACGTTGGTGTCCGCGTGCGGCGCCCGCGGCCCTGAAGCGCCTGACCGGCTAGCCTGGCCGGACTCCGTCGCCGACTCTCAGCTCGCCGAGGTTCCTGGGCACCAGGCGGATGCCGAACCAGGTCTTTCCGTCCCAGCGGCGGTGTCTGGCCAGGGTTCTCAGGGGTTCCTTGCCGCGCTCCTGAGTGGCCGGGTCCCAGAGGGTGGCGGCGCAGCGGTCGCACAACTCCGAGACGCGGAAGTCGATCTCGCCGATGCGGACCGACGTCCAGGCGTCCTCCGCGAAGGGTTCCGCGCCGTCGATGATGGCGTTGGGCCGGAAGCGGGCGACGTCGAGGGGGTCCGGGGGATGCTCCTGACGTTCCATGGCGCCTTCGGCGATCCAGTCGTCCAGGCGCTGGAGCGAACTCCTGGAGACGAGCAGGAGGGGTGCCTCCCAGATGAAGCTGACGATCTCTCCGGGGAGGCCGCCGTGTTCCTCGGTGACGGTCCGGCGTCCGGTGTCGTCCAGCCAGACGAGGCGGGCGGGCCTGCCGAGCAGGCGGGTGAACCATTCATGGGCGTCGGCGTGGGCGAGCACGGCTCGGTCGAGGTTGGAGAGACCTACCGGGGTCGTGTCGCCTGTGGCCGGGGGGACCTTGAGTTCGCCCATGCCCTTCGCCGACAGGCGGAGGCCGCCTTCGGGGGTTTCCGCGGCCGAAACCGAGAGGAACCGGGGGTGTTCGCCTACCCAGATCACTTCTCCCAGCGGGTCCACCACGGCCCAGCGGCGGTCGCCTTCCAGACCCCAGGGGAGGATCTGGGCGGATGGGCGGGGGATGCCGCTGATGGACTTGATGGGGTAGGTGCGGATCTCCGCTAGTTCCATTGGGCAAGGATAGGGAAAAGCGCTCTCCTAGGATATGGGAGCGTGCCCACGGGGCGTCCGGAGCGGGGTACTGGGCCCCTCCGGGAGGTGCGTTTCGCATGCTCCTCGATGAGGTGGCGGGGTCCGTCCGTCGGAAGCCCTGCAGCGGCTTCCGGTGAAACATTCATCGCGGGTGCCGTCGGAGGACGCGGCTCGGCACCTCCTCCCCAAGCGGGCCCGGCGGCATCGCCCAGGGCCGCCGCCCGCCGGGCGTCGGACATCGCGCCCGCCCGGTCCGGGCGGGCGCGAAGGGCTCACTTACGGCCGCTGCTGACCGCGTTGTACTGCAGGTCCTGCACGGAGAAGCTGCTCTTGACCTCCCACGGCGACGCGACCGTCACCGCGCCCACGGACGCCTTGTTCAGTCCGTAGGCCAGGGGGAAGAGCTGTGCCTGGACCCCGGCCTTGGCGGCGTAGCTCTGCTCCTTGCCGCCCACGGACGCCTTCACCGTGGCCGCCTTGGTGAGGAACGACAGCACCTCCACCTTGTCGCGCGGCGTGGACGTGCCACCGCGCGGGTTCATGAACTTGGTCTGCGAACCCGACGTCGGCCTGGCCGCGACGTACTGCGAGCGGTGCGTCAGATAGAGCGTGTCACGCACGATCGCCGGGGCCTTGCCGGTCTTCAGCCAGGTCAGGTAGTAGGACGAGATGTCCAGATAGGCCGAGCCGTTGTGCACGGAGGGGACGAACTGGGTGCCCTCGGAGAAGTCGTTCCACGTGGTGAGCTGGATCCAGTCGGCGTCGCCCGAGATGGACCTCTCCCACGTCGTACGCAGGTTCTCGGTGTTGTTGGCCTCGTCGTAGATGCCCTGGTTGGGCCGCTCGTCCTGGACCGAGACCGGCTGCATCCAGATCTTGTTCAGGCTGTGCGCCTTGGAGATGTTGGACTCGATGCCGCCCTGCTGGGCCGGGCTGCGGTTGCCCCAGTTGGAGAAGCCGTAGCTGATCGGCGCGAAGGCCGAGGCGTTGGAGGAGAAGTTCAGGAAGACCGGGACCAGCGCGACGTTGATGCCGTGGGAGCTCTTCATGATGTTCATGAAGTCCTTCCACCAGGCGGCGCTCTGCTGCTCGGCCTTGAACGGCGAGATCACCAGGCGGTTGTCGCCCAGGCGGTGGACCGACTTGGACGCGGCCAGGCCGGCCATGGCCGAGGCGAGCGTGCCGGCGTCGGTCTTCAACGACGTCATGTCCGGCATCAGCACGATCTTGAAGCCGGGGTCGACCGCCTCCGCGGCCTTGATCAGGGTCTTGAGCCGGTCCCAGTGGGCGCTGGTGAGGGAGAGCACGTCCACGGTGAAGCCGTCCAGCCCGGCCTTGGCCGCGATCTGCACCTCCTTCTTCATGTCGGCCAGCTGCCAGTCGCCGGACAGCACCTCCCGGGGGAAGGGCCGGTCACGCAGCAGCCCGCCGTACGCCGCGTGCTTGCCACTCTCGCCGGCGGGGTTCAGGTAGTTCTTGGTGTAGTAGTCGTCGGCCCCGGCCTTGTTGTTCAGCGAGATCGGGTACGGCGTGAAGTAGTGCGCGAACACCTTGTGGGAGGACGCGCGCAGCGTCGAGGTCGACGGCAGCTCGAACGGCAGCGGACCGGCCGGGACCGTCGGGGCCGCCTTGCCGTACGTCACCGTGAGCTTGGGCCCCTCGCCGCCGGTGGCCTGCGAGGAGTGCAGCACGCTCTGGATGTTCGAGGGGGAGGTGATGGCGAACGAGTAGTCGCCGTTGCCGGTGAAAGCGGAAGACACCTCCAGCTTGACCGTCTGCCCGGCGGTCAGGCCCTTGGCGGTGGCCAGCACCGCGCCGGCGGCCGGCTGGTTGTTCCAGTTCAGGGTGGACTCAGACCATGCTCCGGTGACCGGACGCACCTCCAGGACGGTGTCGGTCGTCCTGACCGACTGCAGCTCCAGCGTCAGCTTGACGTCGGAGGCGTCCTCCGGCAGGTCCTTGAGGGTGAAACGGACGTAGGAGCGGCGCTCGGTGTCGGTCGCGCCGTCGGACGTGGCCGCGTTGGCCGAGAGCCAGGTATGGCTGCCATGCGGTTTCGTGGGGCCGGCCTGGCTGACGTAGGTGTCTTCGACCGCCTCGACGGTCACCGTCTGGCCGGTGGGGGCCGCCGCGGCGGGTGCGGTCACCGCCGCCAGATTGGTGGCGGTGGTCAGAGTCGCTATCAACAGCGCCATCGCACCTAAGCGGGATCGCATGGCGTCCTCCAGTAGTGACATGTTATGACATATCGACAAATCGCGATCATCATAGACAACGGAGGGCGTCCTTCATCCCGGTTCGCATATTCGAGGGACGGCGATGGCTCTGACCAGCCGATCTCCGCGAAAAGGGGTGGACGGGAGCCGGAGCCGTCGGGGGTCGGCGGCCGGACGGTTTCGGACATCGGCCATGACCGGAATCGGACCGATGCATGCCCGCGCCGCAGGCGGCACCCCGGACCACCGGGGCCACCCGGGCGCAGGCGCGGGCGCCCGTGGGCGGCCCGTCCCCGCGTGGCTCGGTCCGGGCCGCTGCAGGCCGTTCTACAACTTTCACTGAATGATCTTGTCCGGATCGGTGATTCGGTACCGCCGCGGCCTTGACGGAGGATCGAGGCATGGAACTGTTGACCACGCTGGTGGACAAGGGACTGCGCGGGCAGTCACCGACGCGACAGGAGGCACTGGCCGTACTGGCGACCTCCGACGACGAACTGCTCGACGTGGTGGCCGCGGCCGGGAAGGTGCGGCAGAAGTGGTTCGGCCGCCGGGTCAAGCTCAACTACCTCGTCAACCTGAAGTCGGGCCTGTGCCCTGAGGACTGCTCGTACTGCTCGCAGCGGCTGGGGTCGAAAGCCGAGATCCTCGCCTACAGCTGGCTCAAACCACACGAGGCCGCCGCCGCGGCCGAGGCGGGGACGGAGGGCGGCGCCAAGCGTGTGTGCCTGGTGGCCAGCGGACGCGGCCCCACCGACCGGGACGTCGAGCGGGTCGTCAGCACCATCGAGGCGATCAAGGAACGCAGTCCCGACGTGGAGATCTGCGCCTGCCTGGGCCTGCTGTCGGAACGGCAGGCCGCGCGGCTGCGCGAGGCCGGCGTCCACGCCTACAACCACAACCTCAACACCTCCGAGGGCGAGTACGGAAAAATCTGCACCACACACGGATTCGCCGACCGGGTGGACACGGTCCTGCGTTCACGTGGGGCGGGCATGTCGGCCTGCTCCGGCCTGATCGCCGGGATGGGGGAGAGCGACGCCGACCTGGTGGACGTGGTCCTCACGCTGCGGGAGCTCGATGTGGACTCGGTGCCGGTGAACTTCCTGATCCCCTTCCAGGGGACCCCGCTGTCGCAGACCTGGGAGCTCACCCCGCAGCGGTGCCTGCGGATCCTGGCGATGGTGCGATTCGTCTGCCCGGACGTGGAGGTCCGCCTCGCCGGGGGCAGGGAGATCCACCTGCGCGGCCTGCAGCCCCTGGCCCTGCACATCGTCAACTCGATCTTCCTCGGCGACTACCTGACCAGCGAGGGGCAGCCGGGCAGTGCCGACCTGGAGATGATCAAGGACGCGGGCTTCGTGGTGGAGGAGCCCGGATCCGCTACGCTGCCCGAGCACCGCGGCGCAGCCTCGTCCGCCCAGCCCGAGCGGCGCGGAGACGCGCCGGCCGCCGGGCCCGCCCAGCCCGAGAAGCACAAAGACGCGCCGGCCGCCGGGCCCGCACGTACCGACCTGGTGGCGCTGCGCCGCCGCGGCGCCGGTACCGACCTTGCGCCCAATGCCTGACCCGCGGCGGTCCCTGGAGCTGGACCGGGCCCACGTGTGGCATCCGTACGCGCCGATGCCGGGCCGCGAAGTCCCGCTGCTGGTGGAATCGGCCTCCGGAGTACGGTTGCGCCTGGCAGAACCGGTCGAGGGCCAGGTGGAGCTGGTGGACGCGATGTCCTCCTGGTGGGCCGCCATCCACGGGTACGGGCACCCCGTACTGGACGCCGCGGTGAGCGACCAGCTGAGCCGGATGAGCCACGTGATGTTCGGCGGGCTCACCCACGAGCCCGCGATCCGCCTCGCCACCCGCCTCGCCGAGATCACTCCGGAGCCGCTGGAGCACGTCTTCCTCGTCGACTCGGGATCGGTCGCGGTCGAGGTCGCGGTCAAGATGTGCCTGCAGTACTGGCGGTCGCTCGGCCACCCGGGCAAACAGCGCCTGCTGACCTGGCGTGGCGGCTATCACGGCGACACCTTCCAGCCGATGTCCGTGTGTGACCCCGAGGGGGGCATGCACTCCTTGTGGACCGGTGTGCTGCCGCGGCAGGTCTTCGCCGACGCCCCGCCCGCAGGCTTCGACGCCGGACCGGATCCCGCCTACACCGCGCACCTGGCCGGGCTGATCGAACGGCACGCGCACGAGGTGGCGGCCGTCATCGTCGAGCCGGTGGTACAGAACGCGGGCGGCATGCGCTTCCTGTCCCCCGGTTACCTGCGGGTGCTGCGCGAGCTGTGCGACGCGCACGGGGTCCTGCTCGTGTTCGACGAGATCGCCACCGGCTTCGGCAGGACCGGCGCGCTGTTCGCCGCGGACCACGCGGGTGTCACACCGGACGTGATGTGCGTGGGCAAGGCGCTCACCGGCGGCTATCTCAGCATGGCGGCCACCCTGTGCACGCCCCGGGTGGCGCACGGCATCGGCCGCGGCGACTTCCCTGTGCTCGCCCACGGCCCCACTTTCATGGGAAACCCGCTCGCCGCCGCCGTGGCGGTCGCCTCGCTCGACCTCCTGGCGGACGGGGCGTGGGAGGAGCAGGTCAAACGCATCGAGACGGGATTGCGGTCCGGGCTGGCCCGCGCGCGCGGGCTGGACGGGGTGCGCGATGTCCGCGTGCTCGGCGCCATCGGCGTCGTCCAGCTCGACCACGAGGTCGACAAGGTCGCCGCCACCCGCGCCGCCGTACAGCACGGCGTGTGGATACGCCCCTTCAGGGATCTCGTCTACACCATGCCGCCCTACGTCGTCGACGACGCCGACCTCGGCCGCATCACCACCGCGATCGTCGCGGCGGCCGCGGCCGGCTGACACCCCCGGAGCGACTCCTTCATGTACGTGCTGATCATCACCGGCACCGGCGGTGAGATCGGCAGGACCGTCGGCACCGCCGCAGTCGCGTCCCTGGCGGCCGCGGCGTTGCGGCAGCCGACCGGTCGTGAGGGAGGCTCGGGGGCTAGATATGCCAGTGGGCCCATGGGGCCCACCTGGAATCGAACCAGGTAAGAAGGAAGCCCTCGAATGGCCTCACGACCGGAACGCGAGGAGAGCGGGAAGACTAGATTCAAATGAGGAGTTTGAGAAGGAAGCCCTCCCATGGCCTCGCGGTCCCAACCGTATCAGGCAGGGATCAGCTCGTGCAGCGTTCCAGGCGTATACACCCGCGATCCCGGCGGGAGATCGGCCGGAGCCTCCAGTCCGATGTAAGTGGTGTGCTCAGCCGAAGAACCCTTCATGCGCAGCAGGTCGGCCAGATGGCGCACGCGCAGGTAGTCGCGTTCCACGATCGAGCGCACCAGCAGGGAGGTGGTGACCCGGTTGCCCTCCACCCGGTTGAAACCGGGATGCCCCTTCAAGTAGAGATGCAGCCATTTCACCCGCCAGGCGCCGTCGTCGCCGCGCAGGAAGACCAGGGGAAGGGCGATCCGGCCGGAGCCGCGCAGGTCGGACTTCATCCGTACGGTGCGTGGCTCGAACGGCCGGCCTCCCTGCCCGGCCTCTCTGGTCATGTAGCCGAAGAATGCCTCGGCGGCCTCGTCGAACCGCTCCCCGGCGTAGATGTTGACCTGGGGAATGATGATCGGCTGGGCCGCGTCGGCGAGACGGATGTCGATGAACTCCGACGCGCCATGGGGCGCCGGCGCCTCGGTGAGGTCGCCGGAGTATGCGGCGGAGCCGTTGGCGTAGTTCGTCCACGCGATGTGCGTCGGATTGTCGTAGGAGGCGTCGAGCATGAGCGCCGACAGGTCGTAGTCGGTGCGCCGCTCGGCCTGGCGCCAGTGGACGAAGAACCTGAGCGACTCGCCGTCGACCGCCGAGAGCGAGCCGCGGGGCAGCATGCCGAGCCCGGGGGAGACGGCCTTGCCCGACAGCGGCAGGGCGACGTCGAGCACGTCGGGATCGACGATCAGCTCGCCGGTGTCGGGCAGGCGGCGGATGATCTCCTCGTCCAGGATGGCCACCGCCCGCCGCAGGACCTTCTCCTCAAGCGGCGGGCGGGAGTCGGGCGCCGCCCATGCCCTGCCGTACCGGTTGGTGAAGACGCGGCCGGCGGCGGGGGCGAGCCGGTTGTGCAGGTGTTCGCGCAGAGACAGCAGGACGCGGCCGGAGGCGCCCGCCACGGCTTTCTCCGCGGCGTCCAGCACGGCCGGCGCGGACAGGCCGGTCCGCAGCAGGTGGTCCAGGCGGCGTAGCAGCGCGCCGGGCGCGTTCCCCAGCAGCTCGACGGCCTCAGCGGTACGGCCCGCTGACAGGGCGGCCTCGACGCGGCTGTCGAAGCCGGCGGTCCCGCGCGCGCCCCTGGCCACCTCGAAGACGCGGGCGGCACGCGGGAACTGCGGGTACTCGTGGGGATGCAGCCGCTCGCCGAGCCGCTTCCACTGCTCCCGGTGGCGCGGCACGTCGCCGAGCTTGGCCGGAGTGGCGACGGTGTCCAGGGCCTGCAGCAGGGCGCGGCGCTCGGCGCGGCGCAACGGGCGGAACCTGGTGGGGGTGGCCAGCGTGACGTCGCCGCCGGAGCAGCCGCAGGCGAGCCGGAGCACATCCGTCACCGTGTCGACGAGCAGTGGTCGGCCGGCGGCCAGCCGTATCTCGTTGACGACGGCGCGGTTCTCGCGCACGGGGACGCGCTCCGGTTGATCGGCGCAGAACGACGCCAGGGACCGCAGGGCCGCCAGGTCCTCGGCGGCCAGTGGCGTCTCGGAGCCCGCCAGTGAGAAGTAGAGCTCGCGCGCCTCGGCCTCCAGGCTCCCGCCGAGCTCCAGCACGGTTACGCGGTCGGCGGCCAGCGGGATCAGCTCGGCGTGCGCGGCCAGCAGGTCGGCGTAGGTGTGCCGGTAGCGGCCGTAGCCCGGCAGGGACAGCAGGTCGAGCGTCAGCGGCTGGAGGCGGGTGGCGGCGACCGGGTCGAGCAGGGTCTCACGTAGCAGGCCGGCCCAGAACTCCAGGGTGTCGGGCACGTTCTCGGGGAAGTCGATGAAGTAGGCGTTGTGCTGGACGTGGTCGCCCACCAGGCCGCGGACGGCGGCCAGGACCCGCACGCCGAGATCGACCACGCTCTCACCGCGCAGCCGCGTCAGGCGTTCGAGCAGGGCCGCCGAGCACGTGAAGCCGACGCTCAGCAGCGCGGCGTCGAGCTGGCGGGCGGCCACCTCGCCCCAGCCCGGCGCGGAGTCGACGGGGGCGTCGACGGGAACTCGTAGCCGTCGGGCGATGATGAGGCTTTCCAGACTGTCCACGAACGCACCTTATAGCCGGAACATGCCCGCACGCTGTGGGTTTTCCGGGCATGTGATCGCCGGCCGGTCCCGCCCACCGGCCGGTGACTCTTGGCCGGACCGGATCGCGTGACGGGCGACAGCACGCGACGGCGGAGGTGTCCTTCCCGCGTGGATCAGGCCCGGAGCTGGCGGGTGATGGAGGGATCGGTGATGGCGGTGTCGTCCGCCAGCAGGAAGGCCTTGCTGAGGATGAGCGCCAACCGGCCGTCCTCCTCGAACGGGAGGAACAGCCCGGCGTGGGGGTCGCGCGCGGAGACGATGCACAGGTAGGCGTCGTTGGGTTCCATCAGGATGTTCGCCGACCCCAGATGGATCTTGTAGGTGCGTATGTCGCCCCGCACCACCAGGAAACGGTCGGTCACGGTGCACCGGTCGGCGATGGCCGTCCGCCCGATCAGCCGGGACAGCGCGTCGCGGCGCACCTCGGCGGAGGGCGGCAGCGCCGCGAACGAGCCGGTCCGCCAGTAGTCCCGCAGCCGGTCCGGACCGTGGTCGGCCCACCGGGGATCGGCCGTGATCGAGGTGACGGCCACGAACAGGTCGACGTCCCGCATGGCCTCGCTGAACACCAGCGCCGGGACCTCCGTCAACGGCGCCTGGTGCCACCTGCCCTCGGACAGCCGGTGGAAGCGGACCTGGCCGGTGGCCGCGTGGCCCTCGTCGTACAGATCGTGGTCAAGTGTCGCCCGCCACCGTCCGCCCGCCATCACCCGCTGGGCCTCCCCCTCATGGCCGCCGTCCCACTGCCCCAGGAAGTCGGAGTGCCAGCCTCGCTGTTTGAACAGCGCGCGGAGCTTGCGGTAGTCCACCACGTGCCCGGCGAACCGGTTGGAGCAGGTCCCGGTCGCCTCCTCGGCGGGGGTGAGCAGATAGACCTCGCGGAAGGCCTGCTTGTACGGCTGGCGCAGCTCCTTGCCCTGCACCACCTCCCGCCAGGTGCGCACCTCCTCCAGGGACGCGCGGGCCGGATGCCACAGCCGCACCGGCACCTCCGGCACGGTCAGTCCCAGCTCGCTGCGCCACACGCCGGGCGAGACCTCGAACTCCCAGATCAGCCGATCGGTGACCGAGTGACCCTCCAACTGCCGGTACGGCGGAGCCGTCTCGCTGGTGTAGGCCGCTTCCAGTGCCCTGATCAGGGTGGCCTGCTGCTGCAGGGTCTGCTTGGCCAGCTCGCGCAGCCGCTTGACCTCCTCGGGGTGCTCCCGCCTGACCGCCGCCGGGACCGCCTTCAGCTTCTTGTCCCCGTGCCACCACGACAGCTCGGCCCCGCCGTCGGTCGAGATCACCGCCGTGTGCTCGCCGACGGCCTGCCGCACCCGCCCGTCGGGCAGCCGGAACGCCACCTCCAGCCGGTTGCCCAGGGCGGGCTCGATGCGCTTGAACATGCGGTCCAGCTGCTTGGGCACCCCGGCGTGCCGGGTGGCCCGGCGGGCGGCGCGCAGCGCGGAGATCGCCTCGGGAGTCGGGTGCTCCTCCACCGCGCGGGCGATCGCGAACAGCACTCCCTGGGAGGGCAGGGTCTTGGCCTGGGTGGGCGCCACCGCGATCCCGCGCAGCAGCCTGTCCAGCAGATCGGGCAGCCAGGGCTCGTCCCGCAGGAGCGCCAGCCGTACGGCCCGGCCGATGCTCGCCTTCTCCCCGTCGTCGAAGGCCTTCTCCGCCCTGTACGGGATCTCGCCGGCGTGGATCGCCGAGACCCGGGCCTCGGCCGCCTCCAGAGCCGCCCGGGTGAAGTCCAGGTAGCCGGGCTGGCCGCCGAGCCATTCGAGCACGCCCGATGGCGGCGGGACGGCAAGGTTCGACCGCTCCCGCATCGCCTCGACGAACAGCGCCCGCCGCTCCACGTCCCAGCCGAGCAGCACCTCCATCTCGGCGACCGCGATCGGCCCACGCCCCTCGGCGGACCGGGCGCCCACTTCGGCGTCCATGCCCGCCAGCCCCGCCGCCACCAGCACGGAGAAGGGATGGCCGCCCCGTCTCCGGTCCAGCAGCAGGAACTCGACCAGCTCGCGGGCCGACGCGGCCAGCCGCCGCTCGTCGACCGCGTACCGTGCCGGTGCCGAGCCGCCGTCGCGGGCCCCGACCGGCGCGCCCAGCCCGGTGCTCAGCTGGGAGAGGTCGGGCCAGTGCGTGGGGTCCTTCGCGGCCCCGGTGATCAGGTCGAGCAGGCGCTGCGCGAGGGGGGAGAGGTGCATGCCGGTGATTCCTGTCAGAGGTGGATCTGGCGGGTGATGGAAAACCGTATTTCCGGGAAATGTCAAGTGGTGCCGCAATCTATAGCAGCAGCGAATGACAGAACGTCGATGGACGGCGGGCACCAATGTCAGGCGGGGGCGTCGTCCGGCGTGGAGGATCCGCGCCCTTCCGGCCCGCCCGGGGAGACCGGCCCCGATCGGGACGTCCGGCCGCGGCCGGCGCCGGAGGCGGTACGGCCCGCGGTGCCGCGCCGGACGGTGGACGCCGAGCAGCCTCCAGGTCCCCACGGAAACCGGATCGGTTCAAGGACGAAAAACCCTCGCTGTCGGGAAGGGCTTTCATGCCTTCATCCGGCAAGGCCGACCATGTAAACGGAAAACCATCTGGTCGCCATGGGGACGGCCCCTGTCCGGGCGGTGAAACAGGCGGCCGTGTATCCGGTCGAATGTTACGCAGGGCGCTTAAATGGTGATTCCCCGTCCGTTCCCGTCGAACTCCAAGCCATCTGCAAGTCCCCTCCAAGAAGGCTGCGGAAATCTCGGTCGTGACCGATCGGACGAGAAAAGGGGAAACTGTGCTCGTGCGTTCCAAATCCGGCTCTCTTCTGCTGGCAGGCATTCTCGGGTCGCTGGCCTTTGCCGGCGCGACCCCTGCGAATGCCGCAACCGAAGCCGGAATCGGCCTTACCCTGAATGTCCGCGACGTGGACGAGGAGGGAACCTGGAGCAACGGCGACGAAGTCTTCATCAGTGTCGTACGCGATGGATCGACTCAGCGCTATGCCCCGACCGAAGGCACGATCGACGTCAACGAATCCGACGAGGGCCATCAGGTCGAAATCCCGTCGTCGAACCCCCTCAAGTTCCCGGTGGGCAGCAGAGTGACAATCCAGGTATGGGAGGACGACGTCTCCGGGGACGACCTCCTCGCCGAGGCCAGGGACGTCGTCGTCGAGTGCGACCGCCCGTTCAGCGGGGTAACCGAGATCACAAAGCGGAAGTATTACGATTACGCGTTCGACGGTAAGTTCACCTGCTGGTGAGCACGGCTGCCGACTTTCACCTCGTGATGTTCCACGGGCGGTGAGCGGGCCGGACCGCCGCGGCATCCCACTCCGGGGGCACGACCTCCCGATAAGGAACGCGACCTCCTGAAAGGAATAAGTGTGGCGTGAGGGGGCCGGAGGCACCCTCACGCCACACGGTCATCTGGTGACGCAGATGTTCGGCGTCACCTGGACGTAGGATCCGTTGCGGAGCTCCCAGAATCGGGCGCACCACCGGTCGCCCCAGCTGCCGGTCATGAACTGGTTCCAGCCGAAGCCCTGACCGGTGGAGAAATACGCGTTGCCGCTGTCGGCGATGTGCCCGTGCGGGCCGAAGAACTCCCAGTGCCCGTAGGGGGACGAGCCGTGCACGGTGGTGGTCATGCGGAACACGTCAGGGTCGAAGTAGTCCTCGAACGACACGCACAGTGTGAACCACACGCCCGGGCTGTTCTCCTGGCACTTGACGTACTCGACCATGGCAGCCTTGCCCGAGGCCTCCGTCGTCGCGGTCGCTGGCCTGGCGGGGGAGGCCAGCGCGGGGCCGGGTGTCGCCCACAGGCCGGTGAGCAACAGCAGGAACGCTGCGGCGGCTATCGTCAGCCGGCGACGGACGGTTGATGAATTACTCATGGACTCCTCTACTTCTCCCGACTGGGGATGTTGAGAGCGGCATGTCGCACCGCGGTGCGACAGCTCCGAGCAGGGGCGAAAAAGGTGGTGCGCGGCATCTCCACTTCTTCGGGACCACCGTCGCCAGGTCACCTGTTGAGCGCGAGCCGCCGGGCTCAGCGCATCCGGCGCGGCGTGGACCTGGATTTCGGGGCCGTCATGTCGGCTTGCTCTTCCTTTCGCTCCGGAAGGTCGGCCCGATCACTGTCGCAGGAAGAAACCACCCACCGCGAGCCTTGTAAGTCCTGGCTTAACCGTGCCGCTCAGCGCCCTGGGTGACCGCCCGGCGGCATGCTCTGACGGCGATGCCGACGCGTGTCTGGGGGAGCGGATGCACAGAATTCATTTCACCGCCGCGGACTTGGCGCGGGTGCGGGTGGCGCCGACGTTGGGGCCGATGGCCGAGACCTTGTTCAGCCTGACCACGCTGCGCGGGCGGGCGGAGGAGACGATGTTCGGTGCGTGGCGGCGTCGTGTGCGTGGTGGCCTTGACTCGCGGTCCTCGGTCCTGGCCGCCATCGCGCCCGCGCGGCTGCCGAGCTTCGACATGGCCTACCTCGCCGGGCCGGGCCGCGAGATGGCCGAGAGCGCCGAGAACTTCCTGGCCGGCACCCGGCGGGCCGTCCGGGCGGAGCTGGACTTCTACGCCGGCCACCACGGCCGGGTGCCGGCCGTGCTCGCCGGGCTCGTCGACACCCTCGCGGTCCGGCGGGAGGTGCTGTCCACGGTGGAGGCGTACCACCACTCCGCTGTCGGCCCACATTGGCGGCGCATCCGCGCACATCTCGACGCCGAGCGCGCCCGGCGCGGCACGATCCTGCTCGACCACGGTGTCGACGGTCTGCTGTCCAGCCTGCACCCGAACATCCGGTGGACGCCGCCGACCCTCCACGTCAATGCCGGCGACCAGTTCGACGACGACTTCACCCTTGACGGGCGGGGGCTGCTGTTGGTGTCGTCGTTCTTCCTGCGCACCCCGGGGGTGATGTACGACCCGACGGATCCCGCCGACTACATCCTGATCTACCCCGCCACGGTCGGCGTCGACCATGCCGCGGGCATCTGGACGGAAGGCACATCGACGCGGGCGCTGGCCAACCTCCTGGGACGCACCCGCGCGTCGGTGCTCACCGACATCGCCGAGGGGGTGGCCACCACCGGCGCCCTGGCCGGCCGCCTGGGCATCTCGTCGGCGGCGGTCAGCCAGCACACCGCCGTTCTACGTGAGGCAGGCCTGATCACGACGCGCAGGCATCACAGCAGCGTCCTGCACACCCTCACCCAGAACGGTCTGACCCTCCTCGACCAGCACCACACACCCCGCCCGAGCGGCTGGGAGGCCGTCCAACGGCAAGCACGTGACCAGCAGATCCGTCCCAGCCGCTAGCACCGCTCCCGGGATGTCACGCAGAGCGTCCTAGACGCCGGCCGTGCGGTCCCGGACGGAGGGCCGTCAACCGGCCGGCAGCGCCACGACGGCGGGGCCGAACGCCGTCCCCAGCAGGTAGCACAGGTTGAACAGGCCGATCGCGGCCGGCCTGTGCTCCTCGGGGGCCGCCGAGACGGCGCGGACCGCCAGCACTCCCTGGCCCGAGGCCGCCGCGATCGAGGCGGCGGCCTGGGCGAGCAGCAGGCCGGGCGCCCACGCGGTGCAGGCCGCGGTCAGGGCCGCCGCGACGCCGGTGACGGCCAGGGCCGCGATCATCAGGCGGGGCCGCACCCGGGCGGACGCCGCCACCACGGACCACGACAGCATGCCGCCGAACAGCAGCGGCCACACCATGGCCAGGCCGATCTGCGCGGACGACCAGGTCGTCAGCTGCGAAAGCCGGACCGGGAGCGCGTAGATCAACCCGAAGTTGCCGACGGCCAGGGCGGAGGCCAGCCCGGCGGCCCCCAGGAACCGGGGCGCGCGGACCAGGACGGCCGGGACGAAACCCGCCGGCCGGGCCCGCAGGCGCAGTCCGAGCGCCGCCGCCGCGGCGACCGCGCACAGTCCGGCGGCCACGGGCTGGTGCGGCACGGACACCAACGCGGTGACCAGCCCGGTCAGCACCACCACGCCGATCACGTCGAACCGGCCGGGGGACGGTGCGGACCGGATCGCCTGCCGTGACACCGTCTGCCGTGACACGGCGGGTACGGCCAGCACGGCCACGACCGGCAGGGCGAGCACGGCCCGCCAGGACAGCAGGTCGCTGATCAGCGACCCGGCCAGCGGGGAGACCGATCCGACCACGGCGAGCGAGGCCGTGGCCACGCCCATCCGGCGAGGGGAGTCGGCCAGCTGCATGGCGATCGCCGTCAGCCCCGCGGCGCCCAGCGCCTGCGCGGCACCGGCGAGCAGCAGGACGGGCAGGTCGGGGGCGAGGAGCACGAGGCCCGCCCCGGCCAGGGCGAGCAGGGCGCACACCGTCACCGTGGCACGCATGCCGCGGTGGCCGACCAGCCCTGACATCAGCGGCGTCCCCACCGCGATGCCCCACCCGAACACCGTCACCAGCCAGGCCGCCGATCCCGGCGGCCCCCCGAGGTCGCCGGCCACCTCGTCCAGGATGAGCGCCGGCCCCGCGATCCCGAACGACATCGGCCCGGCCAGCACCGCCAGTGAGAACGCGGACACCCCGGCATGCCGCGCCGTACCCGCGGCCGGAGCGCTCACCGGGCCTCCAGCGTCGGGTAGTCGGTGTAGCCGCGGTGGTCGCCGCCGTAGAAGGTGGCGGGGTCGGCCTCGTTGTAGGGGCCCCCGGCCCTGACGCGCTCGGGCAGGTCGGGATTTGCCAGCCACAGGGAGCCGAGGCTGACCGCGTCGCACAGGCCCGCGCGGAGCGCCTCCACCGCCGAGCCGAGCTTCCCCTCGGCGGTGCCGTGCGGGTTGAGGATCAGCGTGCCCGGCCACGCGGCCCGGACCAGCTTGGTGATCTCCCGGTCGAACTCCATGATGTGCACGTACGCCGGTCTGAACGGCGCCAGTGCGCGCATCAGGGCCGGATACACCTCGGCCGGGTCATGTTCCCGGATGCCGTTGTTGGGGTTGGCCGGGGAGATGCGGATGCCGACCCGCTCCGGCCCGATCGCCTCGGTGACCGCCGTGGCGACCTCGACCGCGAAGCGGATCCGGTTCTCCACCGGACCGCCGTAGGCGTCGGAGCGGACGTTGGCGCTGCCGCACAGGAACTGATGGAGCAGGTAGCCGTTCGCGGCGTGCAGCTCCACCCCGTCGAATCCGGCCGCCGTCGCGTTCCTCGCGGCGGCGACGAAGTCCGCGACCGTCGAGGCGATGTCCGCCGGCGTCATCGCGCGTGGAGTGGGGTGGTCGAGCATGCCCTCGGCGGTGAAGATCTGCCCGCCGGAGGCGACCGCCGAAGGGGCCACGGGCAGGGCCCCGTCCGGGTAGAGACAGGGGTGGCCGATCCTGCCGGAGTGCATGAGCTGCGCGAAGATCCGGCCGTCCCGGCCGTGGACGGCATCGGTGACCCGGCGCCACGCCTCCACCTGCTCCGGCGAGTGCAGCCCCGGGGTGTCGATGTATCCCTGGCCGATCACCGAGGGCTGGGTGCCCTCGGTGATGATCAGACCGGCGGCGGCCCGCTGCGCGTAATACTCGGCCGTCAGACCGGTCACCAGCCCGCCGCTCGCCCGGCTGCGCGTCATCGGCGCCATCACCAGACGGTTGGGGAGGGTCAGCTTGCCTACGCTGACCTGCTCAAATAGCTCGTTCATGGAGATGAAGGTATGAGCGATGACGTGCACGGCGAATCAGTAGGATTTACTGTTTCCGGGTACTTGGAGGTTGCGTGCTGTACGGGCGGTCCACTGAGCAGACGGAGCTCGAAACCCTGGTCGCCGCAGCGCGGGAGGGGCGCAGCGGCGCCCTCGTGGTGCGTGGCGAGGCGGGCATCGGCAAGACCGCGCTGCTGGAGTGGACGGCCCGGACGGCGGCCGGGCACGGGATGCGGGCGGTGCGGGTAACCGGCATCGAGCCCGAGGCCGACCTGGCGTTCGGCGGGCTGACACAGCTGCTGTGGCCGCTGCGGGACCATCTCGACGCACTGCCGGGACCGCAGGCCGCCGTGCTGAAGGCCGTGCTCGGGGCCGAGCCGGCAGCCGGACGGGACCGCTTCCTCACCGGGCTCGCCGTACTCACGCTCCTGGCCGACCTGGCGGAGGACGTCCCGGTGCTCTGCCTGGTCGACGACGCTCAGTGGCTCGACCAGGCCAGCGCGGAGCCCCTGCTGTTCGCCGCCCGGCGGCTCGCGGCCGAAGGGGTGGCGATGGTGTTCGCCACCCGGGAGGACGGCTTCGCCGCGCCCGGGCTGAGCGAGCTGCGGCCGTCCCGGCTGGACAGCCAGGACGCGGCCCGCCTGCTGGCCGAGCACGAGGTGGCGCCGGTCCTGCGGGAGGAGGTCATCGCCGAGTCCGCAGGCAACCCCCTGGCGCTGATCGAGTTCGCCGCGGGGCAGCGCGGCCGACCGGCCGGGCCGCTGCACTCGCAGATCGCCGACCGGGTGCTGGCGTCGTTCCGGACCCAGATCGGGCGGCTGCCCGAGCGGACCCGGCTGATGATGCTGATGGCGGCCGCCGAGGGGAGAGGTGACCTGGCGCTGTTGCTGCGGGCGGCGCACCTGATGGGCGTCGGTCTCGACGACCTTGAGGAGGCGGAACGGGCCGGGCTGATCCAGGTGACCGGATCGGCCGTCGTCTTCCGGCATCCGCTGATCGCCACCGCCGCCTACCAGGGGGCCGCGCTGGCCCGGCGTGTCGCCGTGCACCGCGCTCTCGTCGAGATGGCCGAGAGCCCGGACTGCCGCGCGCACCACCTGGCCGCCGCGACGATGGAGCCCGACGCGGGCGTCGCCCTCGAACTCGCGGCCGCGGCCGAGCGGGCCGGTGCCCGCACCGCCTACGCGGCCGCCGCCCGCCTGTACGGACAGGCCGCCCGGCTCGCCACCGCCGGGCAGGACCAGGTCGGCTGGCTCGCCCGAGCGGCGGCCGCGGCCCTGTCAGGCGGCCACCCCGGCCAGGCCGCCGAACTGGCCGCAAGGGCCGAAGAGCTCGCCGCCGAGGAGTCCGCCCAGCCGGGCCGTCCTTCCGGAGGGGAGCGCCGCGACGTCGTGGCGGAGCTGACCTCGGTGCGCGCGGCCGCGATGTTCGAGCTCGGCGAGGAGGAGAAGGCCGTCGGCCTGCTCCTGGAGCGCGCCGATCGAGTGGCTCCGCACCAGGGCGCCGCCATGCTCCGCACCGGTGTGACCTACGCCTGGTTCACCGGCGACGAGACCTCCGTGCGCGCCGCCTCCCGGAAGCTGGCGGCCCTCGGCCACTCCGACCGGATGGCCGAGGGGCTGGCCCACCTCATGCGCGCCGACTACGCCCGCGGCCTCCCGCTGCTGGTGGACTCCCTGGCCCGGACTCCCGGCACCGAGCGCGCCCTGTTCACCGCGATGATCATAGGTGACGACGCCTCGGCCATGGCGCTGGCCGCCGCCGAGGTGGCCCGCTGCCGCGAACAGGGCCTCATCGGCGCCCTGCCCCAGGCGCTGCAGGTCCTGGCCCAGACACAGCTCTGGGCCGGCCTGCACCGCGAGGCCGAGGCCGCCGTGGCCGAGGCCGTCGGGATCGCCTGCGACGCCGGCCTGCAGCAGCGCATCGCCTGGCTCAACGGCGTCCCCGCCCGGATCGCCGCGATCGAGGGCGACGAGTCCCGCTGCCGCCGCCTGGCCGACGCGACCCCCCACCTCTACCGGCCGACCGGCGACGCCGTCCTGGCCCTGCTGGAGCTGTCCATGGGCGACCACGAGTCGGCCCTGAACCGCCTGGAGACCGCCTGGTCCAGCCCGGGCCGCAACGCCGCGGTACTCCTGCCCTCCGCCCCCGACCAGATCGAGGCGGCGGTACGGCTGGCCCAGCCGCACCGCGCCGAGGAACCGCTGCGTCGCCTCCAGGCCTGGGCCCGGGCCTCCGCGCAACCGTGGGCCCAGGCCGTCGCCCTGCGCTGCCAGGCCCTCACCGGCGACGACGAGACCTCCTTCCAGGAGGCACTCGCCCTCCACGAGCAGGGCGGCCGCCCCTTCGAGCAGGCACGCACCCAGCTCCTCTACGGCGAATGGCTCCGCCGCGCCCGCCGCCCCGGCGACGCCCGCGCTCCCCTGCACGCGGCCATGGAGACCTTCGCCCACCTGGAGGCCGCCCCCTGGACCGCCCGCGCCCGGTCCGAGCTCCACGCGACCGGTGGATCCCCCAGGGCCGTCAACCCCGCCCCGGCCACCCCGCTCACCCCGCAGGAACTCCACGTGGCACGGCTGGCCGCGGCCGGCCACAGCAGCCGGGAGATCGCCGCCCAGCTCTTCCTGAGCCCCCGTACGGTCGAATACCACCTGTACAAGGCCTATCCGAAGCTGGGTGTCACCTCCCGCCGCGAACTCAGCCGCCTCAACCTCACCTGACCGCGCCCGCCCGGACGGCGCGCCGTCAGGAGCCGGAGAGCGTGCCCTCCGCGGGGTCGAGCGGCTGCGCCGCCGCGTCCGACCGGCCGCCGGCCCCCACCCGCCGGAGCGCGGTGACCGCGATGAGCGCGGTGCCGGCCGCGAACACCGCGCACACGACGCCGACCGTGTTCAGCCCGCCGGTGCAGGCGTCCCTGGCGGCGGCCGGCAACTGACCGCCGGTACCGGCGGGGAGCCCGCCGGCGGCTGAGCGTCCGCGTCGCCGTGGCCACCGGCGGGGGCGGGCCGGGTTCACACCGTGAGCACGATCTTGCCGCGGGCGTGCTCCGCCTCGAGGAAGCGGATGGCGTCGGCGGTCTCGCTCAGGGGGTACGTCCGTTCGATCACCGGGGTGATCTTTCCCTCCGCGACGAGTCCGGCCAGGAGGGTCAGGTCCTCGACGCTGCGCCTGATGACCAGCCCGCGGAGCTTCTGGCTCAGGAACGGCGTGGTCACGGCGGCGGCGACCAGCCGTGGCAGGGGACCGAGCAGCGCGCCGCCGGCGCCGCTGGAGGAGACGTAGACGCCCTTCGGCGCGAGCACCCGGCGGAACCCGGAGAGCCGGTGGTTGCCCACGAGGTCCACGATGACGTCGAAGCGGCCCGCGCCCCGGGTGAGGTCCTCGCGGGTGTAGTCGATCACATGGTGGGCGCCGATCGAGCGCACCAGATCCGCGTTGCGGGTGCTGCAGACGCCGGTCACCTCCGCGCCGAGCGTCTTCGCGAGCTGCACGGCGAAGGTGCCCACCCCGCCGGAGGCCCCGTTGACGAGCACCGTCCGGCCGGGGCCGGCCCCGCCGAGCCGCAGCGCCTGCAGCGCGGTCGTCGCCGCCACCGGCAGGGTGGCCGCCTGCTCGAACGTCACCTCCGCGGGTTTCGGGGCCAGATGCGCCGCCGGCGCCGCCACGTACTCGGCGAAACCCCGCTGGTTCATCTCGCCGAACACCTCGTCGCCGACCTGGAGGCCCGTCACCTTCGGCCCGACCGCCTCCACCGTCCCGGCGACGTCGCGGCCCAGGACGGTCTTCTTCGGGCGCCGGAGCCCGAAGGCCAGGCGCAGGATGCCGGGGGAGCCGTGCATGACGGCCCGGTCGCCGTAGTTGATCGAAGCGGCGCGGACCCGCACGAGCACCTCGCCGTCGCCGGCGGCGGGCCTGTCGACATCGGTGTGGCGCAGGACCTCGGCGGGGCCGTACTCCTGGTAGACGATCGCTTTCATGGCTGTTCCTCATCTCGGTGGCGGACCGGGGCGGTCTCCGGGCAGGGGGCATCACACCGGCGACGTCCGCCCGGTGTGGGTGTTGGGAGGGGGATCGGTGACCTTTCAGCGCCGGCGCGCCCGGGTGATCCCCTCGACGACGGTGTGGATGAGCGTGCCGACGGAGATCACGATGAGCCCCGTGTTGATCCACTGCGGTACGCTCGGCGGCCACCCGGCCGCCGTGACGAAGACCGGGTTGAGCAGCCTGTCGTCCACGGCGAGCCAGATCAACATGATCGGGCAGGCGATGCCGACGAGCGTCCCGGCGGCGGCGAGGGGAACGCTCCAGCGCGCGTAGTGCTTGGCGAAGGAGAAGCCGAGGTCGGCGATCACCAGGGCGATGAAGAGGTGGATGACGCCGGTCTCCCACAGCCGGGGCGAGAGCACGCCGATGGGGGCGCCGTCCGCGTCCGTCTCGGTGCTCACCAGCGGTGAGAGCAGTATGAAGGTCGTGAAGAGGACCAGCAGCACGGTCTCGGTGACCAGCTCGCCGTACCGGGCGCGGCGGCTGGGCGGCTCCGGGAGCGCGGCGGGGCTCCAGGGCCGCGCCGCCGTCCGGCGCAGGACGGCGACGCGTTCGATGATCACGAAGACGAGCGTCGTCCAGAAGGCGATGTGGACGGCGGCCGTGAGCGCCGCGCCGAGGGTGTCGCCGATCACGCGGAGGGCGGTGCCGCCCTGGAGGCCCCGCACGAGTCCGACTGCCGCGGCGACGGCGGGCACGACCGTCACGAGCAGGGCCGTCAGCAGCCGCGTGTAGTCGAGGTAGAGCGCGGGGCCGATGAGATGGAGCGGGCGGTCCGCGTAGCCGGCGGCCAGCCGCGCCGGGTCGCCGAGTTCGGTGAGCACCGCGATCTCCGCGTCGGCGGGGTCGCTCCCGGCGTCGAGACGGTCGTCGACGGCGTCCGCGATCGAGGCGCGGAGCTCCTTCTCGATGTCGGGGCGCTGTCTTTCGGGCAGGCGGCGCAGGATCGCCTCGACGTAGCGGTCGGTGAGGGCGCTCGTGGTGATCATGACTTGCCTTTCAGGGCACGGAATGCGGTGTCGAGCTCGTCCCATCCGCGGCTCAGGGTCTCGGCGAGTGCCAGGCCCTTGCCGCTCGTGCGGTAGAACTTGCGCGGCCGGGACTCCTCGGTGTTCCAGTCGCTGGTCAGGAGCTCCTGCTTCTCCAGGCGGCGCAGGAGCGGGTAGAGGGTGTTGGCGTCGACGGCGAAGCCCTGCCGGTCGAGCAGGTCGAGCAGGGCGTACCCGTAGTTCGGCTGCTCCAGGATGAGCAGGCAGGCGAGCACGACGGTCCCCCGTCGCAGTTCCTGCAGGTGCGTGGAGAGCAGCTCATCGTCCAGCATGAAGGCACAATATTGTGTGCCACACAGTAATGCAACGGGGGCCGTGGAGTCCGGGGTCCGATGTCCGGGATTTATTGATCTACATTGTAAAGGCATCCGGCCGGCGACCACCGGATGAGGAAGATCGAAATGACCGGGTTACTGTTGGAGTCACGGGTGATTCCGAAACGGCGCCGCCGGACGACGCGGTGGCTCCACGTGGTTCGCGGCAGGCGACAGAGCCGACAGGGCCGCCGCGTGCCGTACATCTCGACAATGTCCAGGTCCCCTGCCACCAGGGAAAAGCCTCGCGCGAGGAGAGGGCCGCTCGGGGACCGCCCACCGTTCCGGAGGGAGCAGCCGATGCCGATCAAGGTCGAGACACTCTCGGGCGAGAGCGCCACGCTGGATGACGACAAACTCGAAGAGCTCCGGATGACCTTCCGGGGCCCGCTGATCACGCAGCAGGACGACGGCTACGACGCGGCGCGGGCCGCGCAGAACGGGCTGATCGATCGCCGCCCCGCGCTCGTCATCAGGTGTTCGGGCACCGCCGACGTCATCGACGCGGTCAACCTGGCCCGTGAGCACGGCCTGCTGGCGGCGGTGCGCGGGGGCGGGCACAGCGTCGCGGGCCACTCCGTCCGTGACCGTGGCCTGCTGATCGACCTGTCGGGGATGCGCGGGGTCTGGGTCGACCCCGACGCCCGGCTGGTCCGGGTCCAGGGCGGCGCGACGTGGGGCGATGTCGACCGCGAGGCCCAGGCGTTCGGTCTCGCGGTCCCGGGCGGGATAGTGTCGACGACCGGCGTCGCCGGGCTGACCCTGGGCGGCGGGATCGGCTGGCTGCACCGCAAGTACGGGCTGTCCTGCGACAACCTGCGGGCCGTCGAGATCGTCACCGCCGACGGGCGGCTGCTGCGGGCCGACCGGTCCGAGAACGAGGACCTGTTCTGGGCGCTGCGGGGCGGGGGTGGCAACTTCGGGGTGGTCACCTCCTTCGAGTTCACGGCCCATCCTGTCGGGCCGACCGTGATGTGCGCGGTGCCGATATACGCCGAAGATCCTGGCGAGGTCTTCCGGGCGTGGAGCGACTGGGCGGAGACGGTGCCGGACGAGGTCACCACCAGAGCCATCTTCTGGACGATCCCGCAGGACCCGCACATGCCCCCGCAGATCCACGGCAGGCAGGTGCTCATCACCGGCGCCCTCTACGCGGGGCCTCCGGAGGAGGGCGAGAAGATTCTCCAACCGGTACGGCGGCTCGGCACCCCGCTGGCCGATCTGAGCGCCCCGATGCCGTATCGGATGTTCCAGTCGGCCTTCGACTTCTTCTTCGCCAAGGGCGCCCTGGCCAGTTACTGGAAGTCGCTGTTCATGAGCGGGCCGCCCGGCCGGGCGGCGGACCTGATCGTGCGGTACGGGCTCGAGCGGAACGCGCCGCAGTCCATGGTCCACGTGCCGCTGCTCGGCGGGGCGGTCAGCCGCGTGGGCCCGGATGAGACGGCGTACGGCGACCGTGGCGCGACCAGCATGCTGAGCGTGGACGGCAACTGGGTCGACGGCGACCCGGCGGAGCATGTCGCCTGGGTGCGCCATGTCATCAGCCAGGCCGAGGAGTTCTCGACCGGCGGGACCTATCTCAACTTCGACGGTGACGGCCCGGGGGAGGGGCCCGAACTGGTCCGGGCGGCCTTCGGTGACAACCTCCGGCGGCTGACCGAGATCAAGCGGCGCTACGATCCGCAGAATCTGTTCCGGCTCAACGCCAACATCTCACCCGCGTAACCGGCCCCCTGTTCACCGGCACATCGGCCCGGCCGCCGTCAATGCGCTGCACGGCGGCCGTCCGAGGTTTGTGATCTGTCACAGGTTTGACAGCTCAGATTTACTGCCTTTTCCAATTCCCAGAAGACCGCCGCCAGCCCATGGTTTGGGGGGGAGAAATTTAGGCGATCACTGGAGCCCCTATGCAGCGCCGCACCTTCATCGTGTCCCTCTCCGCCGTCGCTCTGTCCGGCACCCTGTGGCAGGACGCCGCGCTCGCCTCCTCGGTGGTCGCGGGCGAGAGCCCGTACGGCCCGCTCGGCGGGCCCGACGCCAACGGCGTCGCGCTGCCGGCCGGGTTCAGCAGCAGGGTGGTGGCCAGGTCGGGCCACTCCGTCGGCGGCATCCTCTGGCATCCGGCCCCGGACGGCGGTGCCTGCTTCGCCGACGGCACCGGCTGGATCTACGTGTCCAACTCCGAGGTCCCGCTGGTCGGGGGCGCTTCGGCGATCAGGTTCAGGGCCGACGGCTCGATCGAGCGGGCCTACCGGATCCTGTCGGGCACCAACCTCAACTGCGCGGGTGGGCGCACGCCGTGGAACACCTGGCTGTCGTGTGAGGAGATCTTCCGCGGCAAGGTCTACGAGACCGATCCGTACGGCGCGCGCGAGGCCCAGCAGCGTCCGGCGATGGGCAAGTTCAAGCACGAGGCCGCCGCCTGTGACCCCGACCACAGGGTCGTCTACCTGACCGAGGACGAGGACGACGGTTGCTTCTACCGCTTCGTCCCGAACGTCTGGGGCGAGCTGTCCAGCGGCCGTCTCGAGGTCTTCTGCGCCGACAACCTCTGGCGGCCGGTACCCGACCCGGCGCCCGGCGTCCTCCAGAAGCAGACCAGGCACCAGGTGAGCGCGGCCAGGCACTTCGACGGCGGCGAGGGCTGCCACTACGCGGACGGGATCTGCTACTTCAGCGCCAAGGGCGACCGGAAGGTGTGGGCCTATGATGCCGTCCGCCAGACGGTGACGGCGATCTATGACGGCGCCGGCACGCTCGACGGCGTCGACAACATCACCGGCACCCAGGGCGGTGATCTCTACGTCGCCGAGGACGGCGGCAACATGGAGATCAACATCATCACCCCGGACCGGGTGGTCGCGCCCGTCCTGCGGCTCGACGGCCAGGGCGGGTCCGAGATCACCGGCCCCGCTTTCTCTCCCGACGGCACCCGCCTGTACTTCTCCTCCCAGCGCGGCACCAGCGGCGAACGGGCGGGAACGGGCGGCATCACCTACGAGATCAGCGGCCCCTTCCGCCGCTGATCCCCAAGGAGCGTCCCGTGGCCGCGGCGTGCCGACGTCCTTCACCGCCGCGGAGGGCGGGCTCCTGCTCAGATCCCGTACCGCAGAGCCGATGCTTTTCGAAGGGAGTTCAGCGTGATCCGATCAGTGATCGCCGCGATCGTCCTGGTGGCCGCCCTCGCCCCGCCCGCCCACGCCTCGGCCGGTGAGGTGTACGTGGCCCTGGGTGACTCGGCCGCCTCCGGGCCGCTGGTGCCCGACCAGGTGGTGCCCGACCTCGGGTGCTGGCGCTCCGACCGCAACTACGCCCACCTCACCGCGCAGGCCATCGGGGCCGCCAAGTTCCGTGACGTCACCTGCTCGGGCGCCGACACCAAGGACATGTACAGCGCGCAGGGCACCGACCTCGGTTCGGTGCCGCCGCAGCTGGAGGCGCTCAGCCAGGACACCACGCTGGTCACCGTACAGATCGGCGCCAACGACGTGGGGCTGACCGGGTTCATCGAGGACTGCCTGAACCTTCTGCCGCCGCCCGTCGGCGACGCCTGCAACGACGACTACATGGAGAACGGGCAGGACACCTGGCGGGTCAAGACCGACGCGCTGCGTCCGAAGCTGACCACTTTGGTCGCCGACATCCGTGCCCGCTCGCCGCAGGCCAGGATCTTCGTGGTGGGCTACGGGACCTACGCCCCGCTCAACGGCTGCTACCCGAGGGTGCCGATCATCAAGCAGGACGCCAACTACATCCGTGCCACCCTGCAGTACTTCAACCAGGCGTTGGCGGAGCAGGCGGCGGCGGCGGGCGTCGCCTTCATCGACCTGCAGACGCCGAGCGTGGGCCACGATCCGTGCGCCTCGGCGGGGACGCGGTGGATCGAGCCCTACGTCCCCGCTTCGCCGGCGGCGCCTTTCCACCCCAACGCGCGTGGGATGCGCGGTTTCGCGGACGTGGTGATCCCCGCTGTCAGCGGGGCGTGATCCTTTTGGCCGCCAGCGCGGCTCCGATCTGCTGGAGCTGCGCTGGGTCGGCCGGGTCGAGCCCGCTCAGGCTCACCACCCGCCGTAACCGGTAGTCGACGGTGTTCGGGTGCACGTGCAGCAGCTCGGCCGTGCGGCGGCGGTCGAGCCCGGTCTCCAGATAGACCTTGAGCGTCCTGAGCAGGTCGGGGTTCTCCAGCAGCGGGTCGAGGAGACCCGCGAGCCGGGCGGTGGCCCTGCTCGGCCGGGTGAGCTGGTACTCCAGGAGCACGTCGGTCAGCCGGTAGGCGCCCGGCGGATGCCCGAAGACCCGCGCCACCTCCAGAACCTCCTCGGTCACCCCCGCGGCGGCCGGGACCTCGGCGGGCGTCGCCTGCTCGGCCGCCGCCCAGATCGGCACCCCGGCCGCCCTGGTCATCGCCTCGACGACCTCGGCCGGGTCCGGTGTCTCACCGCTGCACGGCAGCAGCACGAGCCCGCCCGCCGGGTCGAGCACGGACAGGACCTGCTCGGTGGCGTAACGCTGCACGGCGGCCCTGATCCTGGCCAGCTTGCGCCGCGCGGCGATCGATCCGCCGGGCTCGTCCTGCTTCTCGTCGGGGTGGGCGTCCACCGCGATCGCCATGACCAGGTATCCGGGTGCCAGCCGTACCGCGGCCAGGGCCGTGTGGTCGCCGCCGAGCAGCGCGGCGACGGCGGCGTGCATGGCGTGTTGCTCGTGGCTGAGCATGCCCTCGCGCTCCCCGAGGTAGGCGGTGCACACCGCGGAGGTCACCGCCTCGATGTAGACGAGGATGAGGCGGTTCATGTCGAGTACGGCCGCGAAGTCGGCCGGTGTGGCGGTGGCGATCAGGCGGTCCCAGACCCAGCGGGCGCCCAGGTGGTAGGCGGCCAGCAGGGCTTCGAGCGGGACCCGTTCCTGCGCGCGGCGCGCGGCCGAGGCGCGCAACGGAGCCAGCTCGGCGGAGGCGGGCGGGCGCCCGTGGCGGAACATCTCGCAGATCATCCGCAGGTTGTGCTCGGTGATCCTGGTGATGTCGCCGTCGAGCTCCTCCCTGGGCAGCCGCCGGTAGAGGGGGATCTCTTCGACGAAGACGTGCACGAGCTGCCTGGCCAGGCTGGTCGCCTGGCGTCCCAGCAGCTCGTGCACGGGGCATCCAGCCAGGATGAGCACGTCTGCCACTGTCTCACACCAGGTTGTGATCTACCCGTCAAGTGGGACAGCGGGCAGGAAATGCCGCCGTTGCCCGCCACCACCGGGCCGGGTGTGCCGGCTGACGGGGTTCCCGGACCCGTGGCGGTCGGCCGTACGCGCTACGTCAGTGCCGCTTCAGTACGCCGATCAGGCTCGTGAGGCTGTTCTGGCCGTGGCCGGCGGTGACGCCCTGGCGGAAGATCTTCAGGACGGCGGCCGGGAGCGAGCCGTCCACGCCGGACGCCTGCGTGGTGCGCAGCACGTGTTCCATGCTCGCCACGCCCATGGAGATCCGGTCGACGTCCCCCTCGTGGTTGCCCGCGGTGATCCGTGGCGCGTAGAACTCCAGGAAGTAGCGGAGGTCCATGGTCCTCACCGCGTGCGGCAGGAAATCCTCGGCCCGGATCCCGTTGGCCTCCGCCACCGCCTGGCCGTGCAGGTAGCCGGTCAGCGCCGTCCAGAACATGTCGATCCCGATCTGGTAGTACAGCGCCGCCAGCCCGTGGTCCTCGCCGAGGTATTCGATCCCGGTCAGCACCTCAAGAGCGGGCCTGTGCGCCTCGATCACGTCCTTGGGACCGCTGTAATACGTCATGGCGTCCGGCGTGCCGATGCCCGGAGGCGGCACCTGCACGCCGCCGGTGAGCTGTACGGCTCCGCGCTCGGCCAGCCACGCGGCCGCCTGACGTGCCCTTTCCGGGGTGTCGGAGGTGAGGTTGGCCAGGGTGCGGCCGGCCAGGGCGGTCTCCGGGGCCTGGGCCAGGACGGCGTCCATCGCGTCGTAGTCGATCAGGCTCAGCACCACCAGCTCGTTGGCGGTGAGCGCCGCCTCGACGGATCCCGCCCTCCTCGCGCCCCGCGCCACCAGCTCGTCCGCCCTGGCCGGCGTGCGGTTCCACACGGTCACCTCGTAGCCGCTGCCGAGGTAGGCGCCGGCCATGGCCTGCCCCATGGGGCCCAATCCGATCACGGTCACGGACTTCATCCAGCTCTCCTCATCACTAGAACGAACGCTCTATCTAGGGCGTAACGGTAGCACGCGACTAGAACGAACGCTCTACCAAGTACGATGAGGGCCATGCGGACCCAGCACGAGATCGGCACCCGGGAGCGGATCGTCCGGACGACCTCCCGCCTGATGCAGCGGCAGGGATACGAGGCGACGGGCCTCAAGCAGATCTCCCAGGAGGCCCAGGCCACACTGGGCTCGGTCTACCACTTCTTCCCCGGCGGGAAGCGGGAGCTGGCGGTCGAGGCGGTCCGCCACGGGGACCGGGACTTCGCGGAGTTCCTGCGCGCGGCCTTCGACCAGGAGGACGATCCGGCCGCGGCGATTCTCGCCTGCACCCGCGAACTGGCCAGGGGGCTGCGCGAGTCCGGCTGGCTGGACGGCTGTCCCGTCACCACCACGGCGTTGGAGAGCGTGGGCCGGGTGCCCGAGATCCAGCAGGCCGCGGAGGAGGCCTACGAGAACTGGCGCGCGCTGGTCCGCGACAAGCTCAGACGCTCCGGCTTCGCCGACGAGGTGGCGCACGACCTCGCCCACAGCGTGATCAACCTGCTGGAGGGCGCGGAGCTGTCGGCGCAGGTGTCCCAGCGCGAGGCGCCGCTGGAGATCGCCGGCAGGCACCTCGCACGGCTCATCGACTCCTACCGGTGAGCCGGACCGGTCCGGCCGGGTCGTCGGGGCGCGGCGTCGGCGGAGGCGCCGTCCGGCCCGCCCCCGTCGGGCTCACGACTGTCGCGCCGGCTTCCTGAGCACCTCGGTGAGGGCCGAGATGCTGTGGTCGCCGTGGCCTGCCTCGGCCGCCCGCCTCACCAACTCGTACAGGGGTGCCAGCCAGGCCGTGTCGACGCCCGTCTCCCTGGCCAGGTCCGCGTCGTGGGCCTCTCCGGCGAGGAAGAGGTTCACGGAGGAGGCGGCGTCGGTGTAGTCGCCGCTGTCGATCTCCTCGGCGTAGGTCGGCAGCAGGGACGTGATCATGTCCAGCCACTTGCCGGCGAACCGCACCATGGAGGCCGCCTCGAGCCCGCGTGCCTGGACGGCGGCGGCGCCCTGGAAGAAGCCGACGAGCGCGGGCAGCAGCATGGCGCCCACCGCCATCTCGTACAGGGCGGCGAGGTCGCTCTCGTCGCCGAGGTGGACGGTGTCGCCGCCCAGCACCTTCAGGGCCGTCTCGAACTCGTCGAAGACCGTCTTGTCACCGCTGTAGTAGAGCAGGGTGTCGGGCAACCCCACGGCCGAGGGCACGTTCTTGACCGCCCCGGCCAGGGACCGGGCGCCATGACAGATGGCCCAGGCGGCCGTCTCACGGGCGCCGGCCGGGGAACCGCTGTTCAGGGTGACCAGAGCCCGCCCGCGCAGTGACGTGGTGGCGGGCAGCAGCGCCGACCGGGTGTCGTCGAAGGAGGTCAGACAGGTGATGATCAGAGGGCTCGCCGCCACCGCGTCCTCGATGGCCTCCGCATGCTCGGCGCCCATGGCGACGAGGGGCGCGGCCTTGGCGGCGGTCCTGTTCCAGACGGTGGTCGGGTGCCCGGCCTTGATGAAGGCCTCGGCCAGTGCCCTGCCCATCGAGCCCAGGCCGATGACGGTCACCGGTGTCGCGTTCTTCTCGGTCATATGAATACTCCAGCCACAGAGATAGGGACAAGGATGCGAGCGCGCTGCCTTGGAGACCCGTCGTGGTCGTGGCGCGGCGTCTGATCCATGCTGGCTGGATCACTGAAATTTCTACAAGTACCTACAATTTTGCCGGGTACTGATAGAGATGTGAGTATAGGTCGATGAAGGAGACCAAGAAACGGACATTCACCTGCGGTCTCGACGCTGCCATCGCCGTCATGGGAGGCAAGTGGAAGGGACTGATCCTGTTCGCGCTCCAGGACGGCCCCTTGCGCTTCGGGGAGTTGCGGCGTGCGGTCCCCGGCATCAGCGAGCGGGTGCTGATCCTGCAGCTGCGGGAGATGGAGGCCACCGGACTGCTGCATCGCGAGGTGTATCACCAGGTCCCACCGAAGGTGGAATACTCGCTCACCGGGTTCGGTCATTCGCTCAACACCGCGATGGCGCCGCTCGGGGAGTGGGGCGAGGAGCACATCGGGCGCATCGAAGCCATCCTCTGGGACCAGGTCGGGTGAACCGGCGCGGCGGCCCGGGGAGTCGATGCGGTCGTACCGGGGCGGTGACGGCCGGGCGCACAGGTCGCCGGTGACACGGGAACCCCTGTTCACGTAGCCGTTCTACCGCGGCGTCCGGGTGCGGGGTGGTCCAGCTGCGTGGAGCAGCTCGTCGGCGCGCTCGAGCAGTGCGCGGTGTTCGGCTCCGGGACGGAGGGCGGCGGCGGCCTGCCGGAACAGGGCGGCGGCCCGGGCGCGGTCGCCGTGGCGGGCCGTGAGGTCGGCCTCCGCGGCGACGGCCAGCGGGTAGCCGTCCAGCGCGCCGCCGGCGCGGGCCCGGGCGAGCAGGGCCAGCCCGGCCGCCGGCCCGTGCGCGTAGCCGTGCGCCACGGCGCGGTTCAGCTCGATCACCGGTGAGGGCTGGATCCGGGCGAGCCGGTCGTACCACGTGGCGATCGCCGGCCAGTCGGTGGTGTCGGCGGAGGCGGCGGTGGCGTGGCAGGCGGCGATCCGGGCCTGCAGCGCGTACGGGCCGTCCTGCGGCGTCCCGGCGAGGACGTTCAGGCCCTCGGCGATCGCGGCGTGGTCCCAGCGGAGCCGGTCCTGCCTGTCCAGGGCGAGCAGGTTGCCGTGCCGGTCACGGCGGGCGTCACGCCGGGAGTGCTGGAACAGGAACAGCGCCAGCAGCGCGGACACCTCGCCCTGGTCGGGCATGAGCCGCCGGAGGAGCCGGGCCAGGCGGATCGCCTCGTCGGCGAACGCGGGCCGGCCGTCGGCGTTGTAGCCGTGGGTGAACAGCAGATACAGCACCGCCAGGACGCCGGGCAGCCGCTCGGCGAGCGCCGGGCCGGTCGGCACCCGGTACGGGATGCCGGCATCGGCGATCCTCGTTCTGGCCCGGGTCAGCCGCCGGGTCATGGCCGACTCGCTGACCAGGAAAGCCCGCGCGATGTCGGAGGTGGGCACCCCGCCGACCGTCCGCAGGGTCAGCGCCACCCGCGCCTCCAGGGCTAGCGCGGGATGACAGCAGGTGAAGATGAGCCGCAGCCGGTCGTCCACGACCTCCTCCGCCGGGGCGGGGCCCGGATCGGTGAGCGCCTGCACCGCCAGCTCGGCCAGCTTGCGGCGTTCGACCGACGCGCGGCGCAGCACGTCGATCGCGCGGTTGCGGGCCACCGTCATCAGCCATCCGCCCGGGTTGCCCGGCACGCCCTCCTGGGGCCATCGCTGCAGGGCGAGCGTCAGTGCCTCCTGGGCGCAGTCCTCGGCCAGCGCCCAGTCTCCGGTGACGCGGATCAGCGTGGCGACGATCCGCGCGTACGCCTCCGCGCTCGCGGCCGCGACGGCGTCGGCCGCCGCGGCCGCAGGCACCTCGGTCACCTCGTCAGCCGTCCAGGTCGACCAGCGGGCGCAGCTCCAGCCGTCCCCTTCGGGCCATCGGGTGGGCGCGGGCCACCTCGATCGCCTCGTCCAGGTCGGCGCACTCCAGCAGGTCGTAGCCCACGATCACCTCCTTGGTCTCGGCGAACGGGCCGTCCGAGACCAGCAGCCGGCCGTCGCGGACCCGGACCGTCGTGGCCGCGGACGTCGACGCCAGCGCGCTGCCCTCCAGGCGGCGGCCGCGCGCGTCGTTCTCCGACACCCACACGTCGATGTCGGGCCCGTCGGCCCCGTCGGTGTCGGGCTCGGTGTCGGTGCACACGAACATCATGTACTTCATCTTCGCTCCTCGATGCTGCGGACTCACCACTATGACGAACCGGCGGCCCGGTTCCGGACACAGTCACGTCCGAAATATTCCAGGTCCTCAACCGGTCGAGCGGCCATCCGTATCAGCGGTCGAGGACGGGCCCGCCGAAGATGTGAACGGGCTGCCCGGGAGCATCGGGGGCGGGGCGCCGCGGCCCGCGGAAGGTCCCCGACGGCGCGCCACCGCCGGTGCGGGGCCGGAGCGCGATCACCACTTTGCAGGCCTTCCCTCCGCCCGGCCCGCCCGCCGGCGTCCCGGCGGTCGGCCGCGCCCGCGCGGGCCCGGCCGCCGGACACCCCGTGCGTCCTGCTCACGCCCCTGACCGCCGTCTCGGGGACCGACGGCAGCGGCCCCGGGGAGACCCGGCGGCCGATGTGCAATGCTGCACTTTATCGGCCTTTTTTGAGCATGTCTACGCTCTTGACAGGGGAGTTCCCGCTCGATTTACTCCGATGCACGCCAGGTCGAGCATCCGGCGTCAGAGGTACGCCTAGCCGGTATGTGGCCCCCGCCATGAGCCCGGACTAAGTCGCCAGGATCGCCGTCGGCGTCCGAGGCGGGGACGTACCCTCTATTATCTGGAGCCGACGATGAGAACGAATCGTCACCCCACCCGTGGATCTCTCGGCGCCGCCGTGGCCCTCACCGTCGCGTTGACCGCACCGCTCCTCGCCTCGCCCGCCGCTTCGGCCGGCACGGTCGCGCCTCCCCCCGCGCACGCCGGGTTCGACTACCAGATCGGCGGCGCCTACACCCCGCCCTCAGGGGTCAAGGTGGTCAGCCGCGACCGCGGGGCGAGCCCGGCGGCCGGCCTGTACAACATCTGCTACGTCAACGCCTTCCAGGTCCAGACCGGCGCCGAGGGCGAGTGGGACGCCGACCTGCTGCTGCGCGACGCCAACGGTGACGTGGTGGTCGACGAGGACTGGGACGAGGCGCTGCTGGACCTGCGTACCGCGGCCAAACGGCAGCGTATCGCCGCGAAGGTGAACGGCTGGATGGACGGCTGCAAGGCCAAGGGGTTCCAGGCGGTCGAGCCCGACAACTACGACAGCTATGACCGTTCGCGCGGCCTGGTGAGCAAGGCCGACGCCCAGGCGTACATCCGCCTGCTCTCCTCGCATGCCCATGCCCGGGGCCTGGCGATCGCCCAGAAGAACACGGTGGAACTGGCCGGTGCGCGCCGGCGGAACGGGCTGGACTTCGCGATCGCGGAGGAGTGCGGCGCCTACCGCGAATGCGGGGACTACACCGCGGCGTTCGGCGACGACGTGATCGTGATCGAGTACACCGCCCGGGGCGTGTCGACGGCCTGCTCGGGCTGGGGCGGCCGGCTGAGCATCGTCCGGCGCGACGTGGACGTCTCTCCCCGGGGGAGCGGCGGATACGTCCGGCAGACCTGCCCGTAGCGTCAGATTCCACTGTTATCACGGAGGTACGGATGGACACGATCCATCGCGCCGCCCCCCTGCCCTCCCGTCGCGAAGTCCTGCGCGGCGCACGCGCCCTGGCCCTGTCGGCGGTCGGGAGCATGGCCGCGGCAGGGTGCGCCGAGGGCGCTGACGGCGGCGTCGGCGCCGATGGGCGGGTCACGATCGAACTGTGGCACGGGCAGACCGACACGGGCAGGAAGGCCATCGAGCATCTGGTGGCCGACTTCCAGCGCACGCATCCCGGCATCCGGGTCGACATGGGCGGGGGAGTGCTGGCCGACGCGATGCTGCAGAAGGTCACCGCCGCGCTCGCGTCGGGCTCCTATCCCGACATCGCCTACATCTTCGGATCGGACCTGGCGAGCATCGCGCGCAGCCCGCAGGTGGTGGACCTGACCGGCACCGTCGGCGCCGGCGCCACGCCGTGGCACGACTACTGGGCGCCGGCACGGGCGGCCGTCACCATCAACGGCCAGGTCCGGGCCACTCCCGCGGTCGTCGACTCGCTGGCAGTGGTCTGCAACAAGAAGCTGTTCCGCGAGGCCGGGCTGCCCCTGCCGCAGCCGGGCTGGAGGTGGCGGGAGTTCGTCGAGACGGCCCGGCGGCTCACCGACGCCGGACGCGGCACGTTCGGCACGGGATGGCCGGGCGTGGGCGACGAGGACACGGTGTGGCGGCTGTGGCCGCTGGTGTGGGACCTGGGCGGCGACGTGATCGCCCGCGACGGGCGCGGCATCGGGTTCGCCGGCGTGGGCGTCCAGGCCCTGCAGGTGGTGGAGGCGCTCGCGCAGGCGTCGAGCGTCTACATCGATCCCCAGCCCGGCAGCGAGAAGATGTACCAGGTGTTCGCGTCCGGCCGGATGGGGATGGTGATCACCGGCCCGTGGCAGCTGCCCGACATCGAGGAAGCCGGGATCGACTACCACGTGGTGCCGCTGCCCAGCTTCAGCGGCCGGCCGATGACGATCTCCGGGCCCGACACGTGGACCATGTTCGACAACGGCGGCCCGCGCGTCCGGGCGGCCCGCACCTTCCTGAGCTGGCTGATGCAGCCCGCTCAGGACGTGCGCTGGGACGTCGAGGCGGGCAGCCTGCCGCTGAGCAGACCCACCCAGGCACTGCCCGCCTGGCGGGACCACTCCGCCCGGACCGAGGGTCTCGAGGTGTTCACCCGGGCACTGGAGTCGGCGCGGGCACGGCCGGCGCACCCGGCCTACCCGAAGGTCTCGCAGGCGCTCGGGCAGGCCGTCGTCGCCGTGCTGCTGCGCAGGAGCACCCCCTCCGAAGCGCTCCGCAGCTGCGCCGACGAGGCCGATGCCGCCCTGCTCATACCGCGTTGAGGAGTTCTTCCATGCCAGGTCCCCCCACACCGTTCACCCTCTCCGAGCACGAACTGCGTCAGCGTGCCCTGCGCCGGGCACGCCGCCGGGAGTCGAGGACCGCCTGGGCGTTCGTCTCCCCCTCCATCCTGGTCATCCTCGGGCTCAGCGTGGTGCCCGTGATCTGGTCGCTGCTGCTGTCCTTCCGGGCCGACGACCTGGTCACACCGGGCCGCTGGGTGGGGCTGGACAACTACTACGCGCTGAGCAGGGATCCGAACTTCGGCCAGGCCGTACGCAACACGCTGACCTACACGGCGCTGTACGTCCCGCTCAGCATCGTCCTGGGACTGGCGCTCGCCCTCGTCCTGAACCGGCGCATCAGGCTGGTCGGCCTGTACCGCACGCTGATCTTCGTGCCGTTCGTCGTCTCGGCCACGGCGCAGGGCACGCTGTTCGCCTTCATCCTCGACCCGCAGTTCGGCGCGGCCAACTCGGTGCTGCACGCGCTCGGCGTCTCCCCGCAGGGCTTCTTCACCGACCCCGCCCAGGCGCTGTTCCTCCTGGTGGCCATCACGTTGTGGAGCGGCCTGGGGTTCTGCGTGGTGGTGTATCTCGCGGCCCTCCAGGACGTGCCGCGGCCCCTGATCGAGGCGGCGCGGCTGGACGGCGCCGGGCGGTGGCACCTGCTGCGCCACGTCACCCTGCCCACGCTCACCCCGGTCAGCGTGTTCCTGGTGCTGTGGCAGACCATCAATGCCCTGCAGGTCTTCGACCTGGTGTATGTGACGACCAAGGGCGGCCCGCTGGGCGCGACCACCCTGATCGTCTACTTCATCTGGGAGCAGGCGTTCAAGAACTTCACCGCCGGCTACGGCGCCGCGGCCGCCTACGTCCTCGCCGTGGCCCTGTTCGTGATCGCCGCCGGCCTGCGCGTGGCCCGGGGGCGCGAGAGCCGGCGTCTCGAAGGAGCGACCCGATGACGGCGACCGTGACCACCCCTCGACAGGCCGCGCAGGCCGGCGTGTCCCGGCGGGGCCGCGCGCGGCTGCCGTTCAGCGCCTGGCACCTGCTGCTCGCCCCGCTCGCGCTGATCTTCGCGATCCCGCTGGTCTGGCTGCTGCTCAGCTCCGTGATGAGCAACGCGGAGATCAACCGGTTCCCTCCGGCGCTCTGGCCCTCCCGCGTCGACCTGGGGGGATACCGGTACGTCCTGGGCAACGCCCTGTTCCCCCGCTGGTTCGCCAACTCGCTGATCGTCTCCACCGTCGCGGTCGCGTCCAACCTGCTGTTCGGCGCGTTCGGCGGCTACGCCTTCGCCCGCATGCGCTTCTCCGGCTCCCGGAGCCTGCTGGTGCTGATGCTGGCCACGATGGCCATCCCCTTCCAGCTGACGATGATCCCGACGTTCCTCGTCATGAAGCGCCTGGGACTCATCGACACGCTGGGCGCGCTGATCGTGCCCTCGCTGGTCACGCCGTTCGCGGTGTTCCTCCTGCGGCAGTTCTTCCTCTCCCTGCCCAGGGAGCTGGAGGAAGCCGCCTGGATCGACGGGTGTTCGCGGCTGCGGGTGCTGTTCCGCGTCGTGCTGCCGCTGTCGCGTCCCGCGCTGAGCACCGTGGCGATCCTGACGTTCCTGTCGACCTGGAACGACCTGACCTGGCCGCTGATCGCCATCAACCACGACAACCAGTACACCCTGCAGCTGGGGCTGGCGACCTTCCAGGGGCAGCACCACACCCAGTGGGCGGCGGTCATGGCCGGCAACGTGATCACGGTCCTGCCGGTGCTGCTCGCCTTCGTCGGCGCGCAGAAGGCGTTCATCCAGTCCATCACCTCCAGCGGCCTCAAGGGCTGACTGCCGACCGATCTACGGATACCGATGCCGCACACTTTCGACCTGCTCGTCATCGGGGACGCCAACCCCGACGTCATCCTCGGCCCGCTGGAGGCTCCGCTCGCCTTCCACCAGCGTGAACAGCTCGTCGGCGCCGGCGCGCTCACCCTCGGCGGGTCCGCCGCGATCATGGCCTGCGGCGCCGCGCGCCTCGGCCTCAAGGTCGCCTTCGCCGGGCGGGTCGGCGACGACGACGCCGGCCGCTACGTCCGCGACGCCCTGACCGCCCGTGGAGTCGACACCCGGGCCCTGCGCCTGGATCCGGAGCTGCCCACCCCCCTCACCGTGGTGGTGACCCGGGAGGACGACCGCGCGATCCTCACCGCCCCCGGCACCCTGGCGGCCACCACCGGCGACGACGTCCCCGAGTCGTTGCTCGCCGGCAGCAGGCACGTGCACGCCGCCTCCTACTTCCTGATGCCCGCACTCGCGCGGGCACTGCCGGCCCTGCTGCGCACCGCGCGCGCCCACGGCGCCACGACCTCGCTCGACACCAACGACGACCCGGCCGGCGAGTGGGACCCTCTCGGCCTGCCCGCCGTCCTCGCCGAAACCGACATCCTGCTCCCCAACGCCCACGAGGCCCTCCACCTCGCCGGGCCCGCCGCGGACTCGCCGGAGGCGGCAGCCGCCCTCCTGGCCGCGCGCGGACCGCTGGTGGCCGTCAAGAACGGCGCCGAGGGCGCCCTCTGCCACGACGGCCGCACCCTCACCACCACCGGCGGCGTCACCGTGACGCCCGCCGACACCGTCGGCGCCGGAGACAGCTTCGACGCCGGCTTCGTCGCCGCGCTCCTCGCCGGCCTGCCCCCCGCCGACGCCCTCGACGTCGCCGCCGCCTGCGGAGCCCTGTCCACCCGTGCCCACGGCGGCACCACTGCCCAGGCCACCTGGGACGAGGCCGTCTCGCACGTCACCCGTACCGGAAAGAACCTGTCATGAGCACTCCCAAGATCGCGTTCATCGGCGCCGGGAGCGTCGTCTTCACCCAGGGTCTGCTCGCGGATCTGTTCGCCTTCGCCGAACTGAAGGACATCCACGTCGCCCTGCACGACATCGACGCCGAACGCCTGGCCACCGCCGAGCAGGCCGCCCGGCACATCGCCGCCCAGTGCGGGGCCCGCCCCCGCGTCACCGCCCACGCCGACAGGCGGGCGGCGCTCGACGGGGCCGACTTCGTCATCAACATCGTCCAGGTCGGCATGGGCGAGGCGACCCGCACCGACTTCGACGTCCCCGCCCGGTACGGCCTGCGCCAGACCATCGGCGACACCCTCGGCGTCGGCGGCATCTTCCGCGCGCTGCGCACCTTCCCCCTGCTGAGATCCCTGGGCGAGGACATCGCCGCGCTCTGCCCTCAGGCGTGGCTGCTCAACTACACCAACCCGATGGCGATGAACGTCCAGTACCTCGCCCAGGCCACCGGGCTGACGCGGGTGGTCGGCCTGTGCCATTCGGTGTACTGGACGATGCGCGACCTGTCCGATCTCCTGAACGTCCCCTACGAGGAGGTGACCTACCAGGCGGCGGGCGTCAATCACCAGGCGTGGGTGCTGCGGTTCGAACACGACGGCGCCGACCTCTATCCCCGCCTGGACGCCATGATCGAGGCCGACGGACAGCTGCGGCGCCGGGTCCGCGTCGACATGTACCGGCGCCTCGGCTACTACCCGACCGAGACCAGCGAGCACTCCTCCGAGTACGTGCCCTGGTACCTGCGCCACGACAGCGAGATCGAGCGGCTGCGGCTGCCCGTGGGCGCCTACCTGGGCATCGTCGAGCAGAACGTGGCCGCCTACGAGAAGACGCGCGACGCCCTGGCCGCCGGGGACCCGCTGCCGGTGGAGGGGACCATGGAGTACGCCCCCCAGATCATCCACAGCATGACCACGGGCACGCCCCGCACCGTCTACGGCAACGTCCCCAACCACGGTCTGATCGACAACCTTCCGGCGCACGGCGTGGTCGAGGTGCCCTGCCTGGTCGACGCGCTGGGCGTACAGCCCACCCGGGTCGGCGCGCTGCCCGCCCAGCTGGCCGCGCTCAACCGGACCTACCTGAGCGTCAACGACCTCGTCGTACGGGCCGCCGTGGAAGACGAGCCGCGCCACATCCGCCACGCCGCCATGACAGACCCGGCGACCGCCGCGACGCTGACGGTCGAACGCATCTGGGAGCTGTGCGACGACATGGTGCGGGCCCACGCCGGCCGCCTGCAGCCCTCGCTGCGTGCCACCCTCGGCACCTGAACGGCCCGGCCGCGAGCACCGCCCGCGCGGCGCGTCCGTCCCGGCGCCGGCGGGCGGTCTCCGCGGAGTTCTCGGGATCCGGAAAACCAGAGACCCTCTCTAGAGGATCTCTCTGGATTTCTCTAGACTCCCGGCCATGGACAACGCGGAGACGCATCATTCGACCCCTGCCCGGACGGCCGTGGTGACAGGTGGCAACCGTGGCATCGGATACGCCGTCGCCGCGCGGCTGCTTCAGGACGGGTGCGACGTGGTGCTGGTCGCGCGTGACAGACAGCGGGGGGAGGCCGCGCGGGCGTCGCTCGCCGGGTCCGGCGGGACCCGGGTGCGCCTCGTCGTCGGCGACCTGTCCAGCGTCCGCAGGGCGCGCGCGGTCGCCGAGGCGCTCAGCGAGACCTGCCCACGCATCGATGTGCTGGTCCACAACGCCGGTCTGTGGCCGAGCCGGCGGGTGCTGGACGAGGACGGGCTGGAGCAGGCCTTCGTCACCAACCATCTCGCGCCGTTCCTGCTCAACCACGAGCTGGAGCCGTTGCTGACCGCCTCCGGGGCACGGGTCGTGCAGGTCAGCGCCGGGCTGTACGTCAAGGGGCAGGCCGACCCGGAGCGCACCCCCACCGGCCTGGACTTCCACCCGATGCGGACCTACGCCGACACCAAGCTGTGCAACCTGCTGCTGGTGCCGCGCCACGCCGAACGGTGGAAGGATGCCGGGGTGACCATCAACGCCGTCCACCCCGGAGTGATCCGCACCGGACTGGGGGACCGCGGCGGGCCCCTGGGCTACCTGCTCAAGGCGGTGAAACTGCTGTGGAAGAGTCCGGACGTGGGCGCCCGGCCCGTCGCCAGGCTCGCGCTGGACGCGGAGGTGGCCGGGCTGACCGGCCGTTACTTCCACATCGAGGCCGAGCAGCCGCCGGCCCCGGTCGCCGCCGACGCCGCGCTCGCCGACCGGCTCTGGACACAGGCGCTGGAGCTCACCGGCCTCGAGCGGACCCCGCCGCCGGTCCGGCGCGATGTCACCTAAGCAGCGGCGAGGCGAGGCGACCGCCGACAGGGTCCTGGCGGCGGCGCTAGATCTCTACGCGGCCGAGGGGCCCGGCGGGCTGACCATGACCGCGTTGATCGCCGCGACCGGTGTCAGCAGCGGCAGCCTCTACCACCACTTCGGCAGTTTCGACGGACTCGCCGCGGCCCTCTACAGCCACTGCATGTCCGAACTGCTCGACACGCTCGTCGCCGCGCTCGAGCGCTCCAGGACGGCCCGCACCGGCGTGCGGGCCTTCGTCGGAGCGTATCTGCGGTTCGTCCAGGACAACCGGGCGGCGGCGCACTTCATCCACGCCTCGTCCTACGCCGGCTTCCTGCCGGCCCACGCGGGGCGCATCGCGGAGGCGAAGGCGCCCAGGATGCGCCGGATCGCCGACTGGCTCCGCCCCCACGTGGAGGCCGGGCATGTCATCGCCCTGCCCGACCCTCTCACCGAGATGCTCGTGATCGGCCCCGTGGCGGAGATCTCCCGCCGCTGGCTGGCCGGAGCGCCCGACGTCGACCTGGCGGTCGCGGCGCGCGTGCTGCCCGAACGCATCTGGCAGTCGGTCCGCGGCGAACGTCCCCTGCCTGCCGGCACGGACCTGTGACCCGCCTTCCCGGATGAGCGGGCCGGGCCGCCGCGGGGGCGGCCGGCAGGGGCCGACGGCTTGGGCGTGCCGGCAGGGGCGCGGGCCGCGCCGGGCGCCGGTCCCGCGCGGCCCGCGCGGGTCTCACGACACGCGGACGTCGTCGACGGCCCAGTACCAGTTGTTGGCGGCGTCGAAGTAACGGAAGCGGACGGCCATCGTGGTGGCGCCGGGCGGCACCGTGACGGCCAGCGCCTCCACCGTGGAGACCGCCTCGGAGCCGTAGGCCTTCACGGTGATGAACGCGCCGCCGTCGAAGGAGACCTGGACGTGCGCCTTCTGGTTGCCCTCCGGTCGGTAGAGGGTGGTGTAGTTGATCACGGCCGAGGTGCGGCCGGCGACGTCGTAGGCAGGTGAGATCAGGCTGGAGGCGTAGGTGCCGGCGCCATGGGAGCGGTCGTCCCACTCGTCGGAGTCGGCGACGGCGAAGACGCCGCGGCCGCGGACGAACAGCTCGCGCCATTGGTCACGCTCGGCGCGCGACCAGAACTCGTCGGTGGTGAAGGACCAGCCGCGCCACTCCTCCACGCCACCGGAGGGCAGAGCGGTGCTGTCGACGGCCCAGCCGCCCGGCGGGAGGTGGGTGAAGCCGGTCACCCCGGCCGGGATGCCGGTCTCGTGGAGGCGGGGCGACAGGGCCACGGTCTCGAACGGGTCGGCCGAGCGGACCGTGACGGACGTGCCGTCCAGGCCGGCCGGGCGCGGCAGGCCGAGCCGGGCGAAGACGGTGGCGGCGACGTCGACCAGGCGGGTGTCGGCCGGTCTGGCCCCCGCCGGGATGCCGGGGCCGCTGGCCAGTACGAAGGTGCGGCGCTCCTCGATGGTGGAGCCGCCGTGGCCGCCGATGCCGGTGTGGCCGTGGTCGGTGGCGACCACGACGGTCCACCGCTCGCTCGGGTAGGTCGGCCGGGCGCGCACCGCGCTCAGGAGGCGGCCGATCTGGGCGTCGTTGGCCTTGACGGCGTTCAGGTAGGCCTGGCTGCCGGCGCCGCTGTTGTGCCCGGCGATGTCGATCTGGCCCAGGTAGACGAAGGCGACGTCGGGATTGCGGTCGCGCAGGACCTGCTCGGAGACCTGTGTGATCCGCTCATCCTCGGCCGGGTAGCCGGCGCTGTCGCCGTCGAGTACGACCCGGGCGTCGATGCCCGCGCCGAAGGTGCCCTGCTCGCCCAGCGGCTTCCAGTCGACGGCGGCGTAGGTCGAGTAGGCCGGGTTGACCCCCTCGATCCGGGTCAGGAAGTCGGGATAGAGGTCGTAGCGCTTGCCGGTGAAGCTGTTGTCCTTGACCTTGTGCCTGTCCGGCCAGACACCGGTGGCGATCGTGGACCAGCCGGGGCCGCTGGAGGTGGCGGCCATCGGGTTGGTGTACAGGAGGCTGGTGCCGAGCGTGCCGCCGGAGATCAGCGCGTCGAGGTTGGGGGCGTCGGCGGGGGCGATCCGGTCGTGGCGCAGGCCGTCCAGGCCGATGACCAGCACCTTGTCGGTGCTGATGCCGCTGGGTACGGCCGGGACCGGCACCGGGGCGGCGGCCGCTGTCCGGCTGTTCAGGATCTTGTGCTCGGCCGGGGGACCGGAGTCGGGGTCGGCGGCGGCCGCCGTCAGGGGGATCAGCGCGATGATCACGGTCAGGGCGATGCGTAATCGCATGGACGTCCTCCTCGCTCGTGCCGGTTGTCCGGCTCCTGCGCGAGGATCTCCGCTGGAGATGATCCGGTAAAGAGCCGGAGACAACAGCTTCGCCACGGGCCGTCGCGTTTTTCGATGACCGCCACAGCCGGCCGCCGACTCCGGCGAGGCGGTCCCGGTCCGGGGACTGTCCTGCGGACCAGCCGTCCCGTACCGGGATAATGCGTCCGGTGCGTCTGTGGACAGTCCAGCATCGAGCGGTTCTCGGACCGCTGGAGGACATCGGTGAACTGGTCGGGGACTGGGCCAGGGTGATGAGCCCCTCGTTCCGTCCTGCCTACGAGGAGATGGTGGCGGAGATGGCGCGGCGCGGCATCGACTGCGCGGGCCGGCCGCCGCTGTGGGCATGGCCGGGACCGGACACCCGCGATGACCGGGTGGCGTTGACGGCCGAACTGCTCCTCAATCCTGAGGGGCCGGAGGAGTACGACCGCTACGTCGTCCTCGACCTGGATGTGCCCGACGAGTCCGTGGTGCTCAGCTCGTACGGGCGCTGGAACGACTTCCTGGAAGCGGTCTTCATGGGCGGGAGTCCGCCGAGCATGGACTGGTCGATCGACCAGGACGAACTCGACGGACCGGCCTACGCCCGCGTCCAGGCGTGCTTTCCGCGCCTGGCGGGCCCGTGGGTGCTGGGCGCCCGCCCGTTGGAGCCGTCGTCGGATGAGCCTGAGGAAGCGCCGTGCGTGGTCGAGGCCGGTGAATAGGCCGTGCGCGGTCGAAGCCGTGAACAGGCCGTGAGCCGCTGGTGCTTGCGGCGGCTGCCGGTCTGCCCGGGAGGCGACACGGAGATCACGTGCGCACTCAACGTAATGGACTGATCGCTGAGAGTGGTGTTGGCTATGCAGTTGATCTAGGAGGGCATCCCTCACGACGAACGGGAGTTCAGTGTTGGTCTCACAACGATCCAGATCCGCGCTCACCGCGCTGGCCTGCGCCCTGTCGGCGCTGCTGGCCGCGTCGGGGACGCAGGTGGCAGCCGGTGGCGCCGCGCACGCCGCCACCGGCGCGCGGCAGGCCGTCACGCGAGCCGCCGGCACGCCGTGTGTCCGGCAGGGGCAGGCGACCTACCCCGTCAGCTACTACTGGAAGAACGTGCTCGGCATGCAGCTGGGCAACGGGTCGGTCTCGGTCGACACCTCCCCCTCCCTGTGGGGCGGGCAGATCGCACCGGGCAGCACCTTCACCCTCACGCTGACGCACCGCACGGCCCGGTGGCCGCTGCTGGTGCGCACCTACACCACCACGTGGGACCTGTCGTCCCTGCTGGCCAACGCCGATGTCGTCAGCCAGTCGGGGGCCGGCGCCATCAGCGGCAACACCCTGTCGATCACCTCGCCGGGCACCAAGACCGACCCGGCCGCGAAGGTCATCACCTTCCGGGTCAGGCAAGGCACCGTCGGGCGCAGCATGACCATCCGGCCGACCGGGATCAGCAGCGTCATAGCCTTCCCGGGCCAGCTCGGGAACAACACACCCGCCCCCCCGATCCAGATCGTCGACGGACAGTCCATCTCGCCCACCAGGGCCGTCGACGACACCGCCACCACCAGGCAGGACACGGCCGTCAGCGTGCCGGTGCTGGCCAACGACACCGGAAGCGCTCCGACGATCAGCGGCGTCACCCAGCCCGCCAACGGCACCGCGACGATCTCCGGCGGCAACGTGGTCTACACGCCCGCCGCGGGTCTCAGCGGCACCGACACCTTCACCTACACCGTCACCACCGCCTGCGGAACCAGCACCGCCACGGTCACCGTCATCGTCACCTGCGCCTACAGGCCGGTCAACCTGGTCAACGGCAGCTTCGAGACACCGCCCGTGGTCGCCGCCGACTGGAACATCCCCGACGCCTCCACGAACCCGGGCGTCGGCTGGCACACCACCGCCACCGACAACAAGCTGGAGTTCTGGCGGGGCGGCGCGAGCGGGGTCCCGGCCGCCGACGGCCAGCAGTTCGCCGAACTCAACGCCAACCAGGTCTCCACGCTCTACCAAGACGTGCCCACCGTTCCGGGGACGCCGATGACCTGGTCGCTGTATCACCGAGGCCGTCTCGGTACCGACGTGATGCGGGTCCTCATCGGCGCGCCCGGTGCGACCGTCGCCCAGGTCCCCACCGGGGCCTCCTCCCCGGACATCTCCGACGACAACACCGCCTGGCGCCACTACACCGGGGTGTACGTCGTGCCTCCGGGACAGACCACCACGCGATTCGCCTTCGAGTCGGTGTCGGCCGCGGGGGGCACCCCGACGGCCGGCAACTTCCTGGACGGCGTGGTATTCCAGACGCCGCCCTGCCTGCCCATGACCAAGAGCACGGCGGCCGGAGCCCAGGGGACGTAACGGCAAACTGATCGACCGCTGACCCGCAACCGCCCAGGCCCTCGACCACCGCACATGACACCCGGCCGAGGACCGCGGACGGAGACGGGACGGACCCCGAAACTGCTGCGCGGCAAGGCGGCCACCACGACCCCTTGCCGCGCGGGAGCGTCACCGTCAGGGACGCCCAGGCGGCCGCCACCTCAGGACGGGGCGCCGGGCGGTGACCGTCCAGCGGTGCCGCCGCTCCCCGGCGTCGGTGCCGGGCCCGCGCTGTCGGCCGGCCGGCGCACCGGCCGGGGGATACGGGAGAGCCGGACGAGGACGCCGGCGCGGCCGGGGCCGGTCCGCGGGTGGGATGATGGGCGCATGGGCGTCCCGGACGGCCTCTCCTGCGTGTTCTGCGACATCGTCGCGGGACGGGCTGAGGCCAGTGTGCCCTACGAGGACGAGGCCGTCGTCGTGATCATGGACACCCGTCCCGTGGCTCCCGGCGACGCGCTGGTCGTACCGCGCGCGCATGCCGTAGGGCTCGAAGACCTCGACGAGGAGACCAGCACACGCATGTGGCGGATCGGCCACCGTCTGGCTCGTGCGCTGCGCCTTTCACGGCTGCGTTGCGAGGGTGTCAACGTCTTCCTCGCCGATGGCGGAGCGGCCTGCCAGCAGGTGTTCCACGTGCACCTGCACGTGTTCCCGCGGCACCGCGGGGACGGGTTCAGGCTTCAGGTGGACCCGATCAGCAGGGAGCGGCGGCTGCTGGACCAGGACGCGTCCGCGCTGCGCGCTGCGCTGTACGCGCTCTGCCCCGGACCACCCCCCACCGGCTGACGTCACGGATGCCGTCGGCCTGGGCGAGGGGACGGTTCCGTTGTCCGTGCGATCGACGTAGGAGCCTCGCCGCTTGGCACGGTCGGCCTCAGCTCCTGACGCGTGAGGCCGCGATGGGGGGTGTCGCGGCCTCGGGGTGGCGGGTCAGGGGTGACAGATCGGGTCGGCGGCGGGGAGGGTGCCGGTGGCCAGGTAGGCGTTGACCTTGGCGTCCACGCAGGCGTTGCCGTATTCGCCGTAGATCCCGTGGGCGGTGGTGCCGCGCAGGGTGAGCAGGCGGGAGCCGGTCAGCGCCCGGTGCATGGCTTTGCTGCCCTCGTAGGTGGTGGCGGTGTCGCCGGTGGCGGACACGATCAGCGCGGGGGTGGGGTTGGCGACGTGCGTGAGGCGCTCGCGCGGGCCGTTCGGCCAGAAGGCGCAGGGCCAGATGTTGTTCTTGAGGGGGCCGAAGAGGGGGTGGCGCGTACGGC